>JAUHXX010000212.1 GCA_030426825.1 Bacteroidia bacterium
AAGTGTAGAGTGGTTTTCTGAAGGCTTAGCTGCAATTAAAAAAGACGGAAAATATGGCTATATCAATAAGCTTGGAAAGATAATTGTGAATCCAAAATTTGATGATGCTTTGCTCTTCAATGAAGGATTTGCCGTTGTCGAACAAAATGAATTGTGGGGATTGATCGATCGAAACGGGGAGTTTATTGTGGATCCTACCTATGAAGATTTGGGTGTAGTTCACGAAGGACTCTTTTACTTTCAGAATGAAGATTATTACGGCTATTTTGATACAAAAGGAAATGTTCGTTTACAGCCGCAATTCAGTGATGCCTATGATTTTGAAGATGGTTTAGCAGTTGTCAGTAAAAATGATTATTTCGGTTTGATAGACTTGTTCGGTACCACCTACATCCCTTTTAAATACGAAAGTTTAAGAAAATATGCCGATTCTGCTTATACCGCTCAACTCAATGATTATTGGGGGATAATTAATTTGTCTGGTGATACCTTATTGAATTTTGAATATGATTTTATCGGCCTTCCGAAAGCGGGTTATGCCATAGTTGAAAAGGATGATGAGTTTAATTTCATCAACAATGAATTCGAACTCATTTTTAATGAGTGGCTTGAAACTTATCCAGAATACAAGCAATTGGCTGCTTTTAGAAACGGTTATGCAAAAATTGAATATGAGAAAGGATTTAATTTGTGCGATACCACAGGTAAAAAGTTATTCCAAAGAGATGCACAAGATGTTGGGTTTTATGGTCCCTTAATTGCCATGCAGAAGAAAGATAAATGGGGATATGTTGACAATAAAGGAATCAAGAAGATTGAATTTGAATATGATTTTGCGCAATCTTTTAAAAACGAAACCGCTATTGTAAAATCTGATCCGTTCTACGGACTGATTAATTTGAAGGGAGAGAAGATTATCGATCCAATTCAAGAGGAATTATACTTTATGAATGATTCGGTATTGGTGGCGAAAAGGTATGGGAAATACGCTTTGTTGACGGATCAAGGCGATACTTTACTGAATTATCAGTATATTAATATTGAACCTATTGACCCTTCAGTCGTAAGAATAGAAGAGGGGGATGAAGTGTTTTATTATAATTTGGAACAACAAATCTTTATTAGAAAAGAAGATTAGTGGATAGTATTTTAGAATATATCGAGCGATATAAATTCGCGATAATTGGGACTACAATTATACATGTGGCCTTCTTTTTCTATGCCAATTTCACGACTGTAGAAAAGCCTTACAAGTTTGTTGAGCCCGTTGCAGAAATTACTATTCCACTTGAAGATATCATGATGGATCCAGAGATGTTGGAACAAATGAACATGAATAATCAACCCTCAGAAGAAATCTATAATATGGCAGCTGATGCCAATGATAATAGAGAGAAATCTTATGATGATTATTCAACACAAGAAATGGAGCATTTTGATGAGACCTCGGCAAAAGATTTGGAAAAACAATATTTTGAAGAGTGGGCAGCAACGCATCCAGACGCTAACAAAACAAATAATTCATCCAATAAAACGAAAGAAGATAATAAGACCGATAATAACAACAATGTAGATAAAAGCATTACAACAGGTGGTTCAAATGCCTTTGCAGGAGAGGTGATGGTGTCTTATAGCTTGACTAACAGAAAGGCGCACTCATTGCCAAAACCAGGTTATAAATGTAATTCTTCTGGAACAGTAGTGATAGATATTAAAGTGGATAAGAGTGGAGATGTTAAATCGGCAGAATTCAACGCTGGCGCCTCAAGAGGAGCAGATGAGTGCATGGTGAATCAAGCCTTGACTTATGCTAAAAAATCTAGATTTAATTTCAGTTCTTCTTCTGGTTCAAGCCAATCAGGTTCTATCACGTATAAATTTGTGAGTAAATGAGTTTAAAAGATTTTGTTAGGTCAATTACGCCCACTTCGCTTTTAAATTGGAACCGCAAACGAAAAAAAAAGAACCGCAATCAAGCCTTAAAAGCGCAGGCGAATGCTAATGCCTCTTTATCAAGTGATGATTTGTTGAAAGATTTACAAAAAGCGGGAATAGAATTAAATGATACCATTTTAGTCCATTCAAGCCTGAGTAGAATTGGACATCTTCAAGAAGGACCTAAAACATTTGTTGATGCTTTACTAGCCGCTGTGGGAGAGAAAGGAAACGTTTTGATGCCAACATCTCCAAACAATGTTTATCAATTAAATTATATCCGAAACACACCATTTTTTGATGTGTTGAATTCACCTTCAAAAACTGGTGCAATCACAGAATATTTCAGAACATTACCGAATGCTAAGCGAAGTTTACATCCTACTGAGCCTGTATCAGCGATTGGGCCAAAAGCTGAAGAGTTTATTGGCGAACATTTCAATCAGTTGACACCTTACAACGATAAAAGTCCCTTTTATAAAGTTTCACAAGCAAAAGGCAAGATTTTATACGTTGGTGTAACTCTTTCCATGGCAGGTACTAATTTGCATACTTTAGAGGATGCAGTGGATTTCAAATTTCCTGTTTATTATCCTGAAATATTTGATTTTAAAGTGATTGACGAAAATGGGGCCTCGCATGTAGTCAAAACAAAGGTGCATGATCCTGAATGGTCTAAAAAAAGGAAATGTGATGATTTAATTCCAATGCTTGAGCAAGAAGGCGCACTTACAAAGGTGAAAATTGGCCAGGCCGATACGCTTTTACTTGATGCAGAGAAATTTTTGCAAGTAATGATTGATCAATACAATAAAAATGGAGTGACCATGTACACGCCAAAAGGGAGTTGATGAAATTACCGAGTCCAATTCAATTGTTAGAAGATGAGCTTTTTAAAAAGCATGACATTGCTGTCTACATCAAAAGAGACGACCTGATTCATCCTCAAATTTCTGGAAATAAATGGAGGAAACTGAAATTTAATATTGAAAAATTCCGCCAAGGAGGATATGATAAAATACTCACTTTTGGTGGTGCCTATTCTAATCATATTGCCGCTACAGCCGCTTTGACAAAAGAAACAAAAGTTGCTTCAATTGGAATCATTAGAGGGGATGAACTTAATTTTTCATCTAATGAAACGTTGAAAAGAGCTCATGAAAACGGGATGGAACTTATTTTTACTCCACGTGAGGAATATGCCCTGAGAGATGAAAAGTATTACCATGAAGAACTAAGAAGAAGGCATGGTAATGTGTTAATTATTCCCGAAGGCGGTAAAAATTTTCACGGCATGTTAGGATGTGCGGAAATCGTTTCGGAATTGGAACAAGACATGGATTTTGTTTTTGTTCCTTGTGGTACAGGAACAACGGCTGCTGGAATTTTATCGGCTCTTGATAAAACGCAATTGGTTGGAATCTCTGCATTAAAAGGCGGAGGATTTTTAAAAGAAGATGTGCAGTCATTGCTTTTTGCTGCAGGTTGGTTGAAGGAAGATATTGAAGAGCAAATGGAGCAGTTCCATTTGGAATCTGAGTACCATTTTGAGGGTTATGCTAAATACACAGATGAATTACTAGATTTTATCCGAACATTCTATCAAAAGCATGCCATAAAACTCGATCAAATTTATACGGGGAAGATGATGTTTGCCTTATACGATAAAGTAAAGCGGGGAGAATTCAATTCAGGATCTCAAATTTTAGCTATCCATACTGGAGGCATTCAAGGAACACAAACAATTCCTGATTTATTCGTGTAACACGTACCATTCGTCCTTATTAGGATTCAAATGGAAAATAGGTTCAAATTTTGATTCATTAAAGAAAGTTGAAAACATCAACATGTATGACTTGTGTTTTTTCTTCACGTCAAAGATGTTTTTGTTGTCGGTGTTCACCTCTTTAAACATGTAGAAAAGTAGTTCAGAACAGTACAATTTATCTTCAGTGTATAAGCTGAAGCTGTGATCGAATGGCGTAGCTTGATCTAAATAATGATAAGCTCTTTCAGCTACTTTTGGTCCAGCAGAATCCACAAAAATAGGTCGGCAAATAAACAGCATTGAATCTGCTGAGTGCGCTACGAATTCGTCAAGAGTAATTAACTGTACACCATCAATATCATCTTCACTACCAGAACCACCAATGGTGTGAATTACCATCCATTCATTGTTTTCTTTTACAATTGTCCCACAATGCGAATAATCCTCTTTGGTGTTATTCATCAAATGATAAGACAAAGGTCCATTTCCTTTTCGAATGATAATATCACCTGGAGCGATATCATTGTAAACATTTTCAGGCAGAGCAGGAGGGATGTGCACGTACTTTGTGGTTTCTTCTCCAGCTTGTTCTTCATTTGAACCACAAGAGAACAGTAGCCCTGAAAAAAACAATAGTGTTAAAAATTTATTCATATAAAAGGAAATAAAAAACCCGTGTTGGCTGAGCCGACACGGGTTTTTAAAAATTATAAATTAGATTACTCAGCTCCTTCTTCGCCTCCTAAATCTAATCCCATATCTTTTTGGTAAGCAGATACTTTCCATGCTCCGTCAACTTGTTTTAAATCATAGTTGAAAGTCATGTCCATTCCTGTTCTTGTTTCTTCACAAGTACAAGTTGCAGTTTCTCCTTCAGTTTCACAAGAAACTTTTTTGATGTCTGTGTCATATTTTTCACATCCAGCATCAATTGATCCTTGTACAGTTTCTTTTGCATTGTCAACAGCCATTTCCATTGCTTTGTCGCAATTTCCGTCAGCTAAAGCTTGAGCAAATGATTTTGTTGTATCTTCTGGAGATGATCCTCCACCACAAGCAGTCAACACTAATCCAGCAACTGCTCCTACTAATAAAGTTCTTAATTTCATAACTTGGTTTTACTTACTTAAATATTAATTACCGTGCAAATATATACTCAATTTCGATAAATCAAAATTTTTTTTCAAATAAAAGATTAGAATTTGAATTTGAATTGGATAAATTTGCGCTCCCTTAGATATACTAAGGAATTGTGAACGAATAAAAAAGCTTGAATTATGATACAAATCAATAACCTAGGATTACAGTTTGGTAAGCGCGTTTTATTTGAGGACGTTAACCTCAAATTTGTTGAAGGAAACTGTTACGGAGTAATAGGTGCGAACGGTGCCGGTAAATCAACTTTTTTAAAAATCCTTACTGGAGATCAAGATCCAACTAAAGGACAAGTTACAATTGAACCAGGTAAAAGAATGGCTGTGTTGAAACAAGACCATCATGAATTTGATGAGTTTTCTGTTTTGAATACCGTGATGATGGGGCACAATCAGTTGTGGAAGATAATTGAAGAGAAAGATGCATTGTATGCGAAGCCAGATTTTTCTGAGGCGGATGGAATGCGAACGGCAGAATTAGAAGCTGAATTTGCTGAAATGGATGGCTGGAATGCAGAAACTGATGCCGCGACCTTATTATCAAATCTAGGGATAAAGGAAGATTACCATTATACGACCATGTCTGATATGCCAGCTGAGCTAAAGGTGAGAATCTTGTTAGCTCAGGCCTTATTTGGTAACCCAGACATTCTTGTACTGGATGAGCCTACCAATGATTTGGATATTAAAACCATTTCTTGGTTAGAGGATTTTATCTTGGATTTTAAGAATACAGTAATCGTAGTTTCTCACGATAGACACTTTTAGATACCGTTTGTACACACATCTGTGATATTGATTTTTCTAAGATTAATTTATTCACTGGTAACTATACGTTCTGGTATAAGTCATCTCAATTGGTAAGTCGCCAAATGGGAGATAAAAACAAAAAGCTTGAGGATAAGCGTAAGGAATTGCAAGAGTTCATCTCTAGATTCTCAGCAAACGCATCTAAATCAAAGCAGGCTACCAGTAGAAGAAAATTATTAGATAAACTACAATTAGAGGACATTAAACCTTCTAGTAGAAAGTATCCTGGAATCATTTTTGAGCAAGAGCGTGAGGCAGGTGATCAAATTCTGCACGTTGAAGAAATGTCAAAAACCCACGAAGGTGAAGTGTTGTTCAAAGATTTTAATTTGAATGTTGCTAACGGCGATAAAATTGCTTTCATCTCTAAAAACTCAGTAGCCATTTCAGCTTTCTTTGATATTATAACTGGTAAAATGGAACCAGATTCAGGATCGTATAACTACGGTACAACCATTAAAACTACCTATTTACCTTCTGAAAATTCAGAATTCTTTACCACTGATGATTCGTTAATTGACTGGTTAAGACAATATGCTGAGACGGATGAAGAGAAAGACGAAGTATATCTGAGAGGATTTTTGGGCAAGATGTTGTTCTCTGGTGAAGAAGCGTTAAAAAGTGCGAAAGTTCTTTCTGGTGGAGAGAAAGTAAGATGCATGATTTCTAGAATGATGTTCGGAAAAGGAAATTTATTGATCTTAGATGAGCCTACTAACCACTTAGATCTAGAGTCTATTACTGCTTTCAATAACGCTTTGATTAAATTCCCAGGAACGATATTGTTCTCTTCTCATGACCACGAATTTGTTCAAACAGTGGCTACCAGAATTGTAGAGTTTACACCAAACGGCAACTTAGACAAGTTGATGACTTATGATGAGTACTTAGAGGATGAAAAAATTCAGGCACAGGTTGAGACAATGTATGCTTAAGGGGTAAATGTTGCCAACTATTTTTAGTTTCTTTTCGTAATAAAGCTATATGCCCAATTATGAAAAAGTTAGTCTTATTCTATTTACTCAGTGTTTTAAGTATTTTCTCTTGTAAAAAAGAAGAACCAATTGAAGAGTATGTGGTTGAACAGCCAGAGGTCGAAGAAATTCCTGAT
>JAUHXX010000213.1 GCA_030426825.1 Bacteroidia bacterium
TGACCAATGACGAAAAACGAATGACCTAATTAAACATGAGTGATGAGTGATGAGTGATGAGTGATGAGTTTTAAGCTAAAGTATTCGAAAGACGAATGACGAAAAACGAAAATCGAAAATCGAAAATCGAAAATCGAAATAAGTGATAGTATTAATCCCAGATGCGTTCTTCGCGTAGGTCAATTTTCTCACCGAAAAACAGTTTTGAAGTTTCTTCGAATGACTCAGTATAATCAGAAATATAGAACAAATTCGGCGCTTTCTTTTTTGTTGAAAGTAGTCCTTCTTTTTTGAGTAGCTTTTTGGTGAATTCGGCGACAACTGAAGCAGAATCAATCACATCTACATCTCCATTAAAATAGTTTTTTACTTCTTCTTTTATTAACGGATAATGGGTGCAACCCAAAATTAGCGCTCTTATATTTTTAAAGTTTTTTGTAGATAGATAAGAGTTTATGATTGTTTGAGAGATGTTATTATTAAAAAAACCTTCTTCAATCATAGGAACTAAAAGCGGTGCTGCGGCCTGAGGCACTTCAAGATTAGGGTTTTTCTTTACTATTTTTCTCGGGTATATTCGAGATTTGATGGTTCCTTTTGTTGCAATTACACCAATCTTTCCAGAGTCGAATTTCTCACAGCAATAGTTCACTGTTGGATTCACCACATTGATAATGGGCACTTTCGGATAAAACTTTTTCAAATCTGAATAGGCATGGGCAGATGCAGTGTTGCACGCAATGACAATAGCTTTACAGCCTTTGGCCAAAAGAAAACCAGTTATTCTTTTCGAATAAACCCTTACAGACTCTTTAGACTTATCACCATATGGCAGGTGAGCTGTATCTCCAAAATAGATAATTTGTTCATTAGGCAAAGCCTCAGCTATCGCCTTAGCAACTGTAAGCCCGCCCACTCCGGAATCAAATATGCCAATTGGTTTTGTCTCCATGTTTCAAATGTACAATTTATCGCATAAAAAACCCTGACGAAGTAAACTTGTCAGGGTTTCAATTATTATTCGTTGGTTTTTACTCTAAAACCGGTTTTTCCTTATCCATCTTAAGCAATTCTGTTCTCACCTCATTAGTGATGTCTTTTGCATTCGGATCAGCATATAGTACTTGTGAGTCAGAATCCAGCACGTACGTGATTCCCTCTTTTTTAGCAACGACAGCAACCGCGTCTTTGTACATCTCCATCAACTGCATTAATCGCTGATTTAAAATCTGCAGTTGATTTTGCATGTATTGCTCTAGATTATATAAATCTTGTTGTTTCTTTTCAATATCTCCTTGCACTAAATACGCTTCGAAATCACTTAAAGAATCTCCTTTAGCAATAGCGTCTTGCTGCATTTTTTGCATTTGCTTCTGAATAGCTTCAGACTGAACCTGTGCGTCTTTATAAATCTTTTGCTCTTCTGCTGTAATGTTTTTATAAGACTGAATACTGTCTAAAACTGTAGCACTGGATACGTGAGCAAACTTAGGACTTTGAGCATTTGATGTAAATGTTCCTAATGTAAATAATGCTATTAAGATTAAAATTGTTTTCTTCATTTTGTTTAATTGTTAATTGTCCTTAACCTTTCTTATCAACTTTGATGCCCATTTTCCTAAGTACCTGATCACTAATATCATACTTAGAGTCTGCGAATAGTAAATTCGACTGATTGGCCTTGTCAAAAACAAAGGCGAAGTTTCTTTCTGCTGCTATTGCTTGGATAGCATTAAATATTTGATCTTGGATGGGTTTAATTAATTGTTCTCTTTGCGTGAACAGGTCTCCTCCAACTCCAAATCTTTTTTTCTGCAATTCTTTGGCTTGTGTTTCTAAAGTTTTAATCTCGTTCAAGCGCTGCTTTTTAATCTCTTCTGGTAATAATATTTTCTCGGCTTCAAACTCGTTTCGTTTGGTTTGAACTAGGGCAAATTTATCTTCTACCTCTTTCACCCACTGTTCAGATAATTTATCTAGTTCAGTTTGTGCCTCAGTGTATTCAGGAATAGACTCTAAAATATACTGTGTATCAACATACGCGTAACGTTGAGCGGTTGCCCAGTTTGCAATTGCAACTAAAAATATTAATGTTCCTACTACTTTCTTCATAACTAATTGAAGGCTGCGAATTTAACAATATTCACAGAACTGTTTCATTTAAACTGTTTATAAATCTCCAATATTCATTCCAATAATTGGGAAGAAGCCAAAAGTATAACCTTTTTGAGTTGCTCCAGGGTCGTCAGCCTGTCCAAATCCGAATGATCCTGGATCAAGTGGATCGAAGCCCCATGCAAAATCAACTCCTAACATACCAAACATTGGTAAAAATATTCTAACTCCAGCTCCAGCAGACCTTTTCACGTTAAATGGATCAAAGTCTGAAAAGCCATTATATGTGTTTCCGGCCTCCGCAAATAACAAACCATAAATAGTTGCATTTGGATTCAAAGAAACAGGATACCTTAACTCTAACGAATATTTTGCGATTACAGTGCCTCCAGTCTCAGGAGAAACAGGAGAATTTCCATTATATCCTCTTAGAGCAATGATCTCACGCCCGTCAAACTGCCATGTTCCGTTCAATCCAGACCCTCCCAAATAAAATCTTTCAAAAGGCGAAATTCCTTTATCTCGACTATATGCTCCTAAGAATCCGTATCCAAATTTCGGATGAATTACCAATTTTTTATCCCTAGAGACAGGGAAGAACCATTCACCAGTAAACTTAATTTTATAGTATTCAGCATACTTGTATCGTTCCTGATCTGACAATCCCGAATAATCATCAATATTGTCAAATTTAGAGTAAGGTAAAGTTGCTTTAGTGGTTAAGGTAAACTTTGAACCGTTTCTTGGATAAATAGGGGCATCAATTGAGTTTCTCGATAAGACACCTTTTAATGAAATGTTATTGGAGTATCCATCTCTAAAAATGAAGAAACCTGAATTTCTTAGGTCGTAGTACTGATAATTGAACTCACCGTAAATTTGGAAATAATCATCCGGCCACTTTAATCTTGAACCCAATCCAACACCCAAAGAGGTAATTGAAGTTCTTTGGTAAGTTTCTGGTACCGCTTTATCACCTTGCGTAATTAATGAATGAGACATGAAAATTGACAATGAAGTTGGTTTTTTACCCCCAAGCCATGGTTCGGTAAAAGAGAAGTTATACGATTGGTACCCTCTACCGTAAGTTTGACCTCTTAGGCTCAACTTTTGTCCATCACCTGCAGGTAAAGGTTGCCATGCTCCTTTTTTGAAAAAGTTTTTCGTTGAGAAGTTGGTAAAAGATAGACCTAATGTTCCAATCAATCTGTTGGCACCATATCCTCCAGACAACTCAATTTGATCTGATGATTTTTCAACTACATAATACTCAATATCCACTGTTCCGTCAGCTGGATTTGGAATTGGGTTAACGTTGAATTGCTCAGGATCAAAATAACCCAAATTAGCTAACTCTCTTTGTGTACGAATAATATCGTTTCTATTGAAAAGGTCGCCCGGTTTGGTTCTAATTTCCCTTAAAATAACATGATCATTTGTTTTGGTATTACCATAAATATAGATATTCTTGACCCTAGCTTGTTTACCCTCATTCATTCTGATTTCATAATTGATATGATTGCCTTCATCAATGTTCAATTCTACCGGATTCAGATTAAAAAACAAATACCCTTTATCCATATACAATGAGGTTACGTCACGACCATCCTGGCTCATGTATAATCGTTGATCTAATAAAGCTCTATCGTATTGATCTCCTTTCTTAATACCTAACAAAGTATCTAAAACACCATCTGAGTATTTCGTATTCCCTACCCATGTTATGTCTCCAAAGAAATAATCATTTCCTTTATCAATCCAGATGTCAATCCCCATGTGTTTTTCGTCAATATCATATACCGAATCTTTAATGATGTAAGCATCTCTTAAACCGACTTCGTTGTATTTATAAATGATAGCCTGCTTATCTCTTTCATAAGCCGTTCTGTTGAATTTAGATCGTGAGAATATTCTCATGATACCTTGCTTTTTGGTATCCTTCATTGCTCTTCTCAATCCTCCATCTGAAGTTGAAAATTTTATCTTAAGATTGGTGAATTTCGATTTTTCTGGATCTGGTTCTATCTCGTTATTGTAAAAGTTGATGTGTTTAATTTTTACCCTTTTGCCTTTTACCACATTGATTTCAAAAATCCTTGAATTGAATTCTGATGTGTCCATCACCTCTTCAATGGTAGTCACAACTTTGAAGAATCCTTTATCTTGATAATAAGCGTTAATTTGATTACAGGTATTTCTCTTTAAAGATTCGGTAACCGTTTTACCGTTATACAAATCAATGATATCTCTGATTTTATCGGCATCTGATTTCGTCACGTCACCTGTAAATCTGAATTTCGTTAATTTGGGTCTATCCTTCAATTCAATGAACAAAAAGATATCTCCGGAGACATTATCTATTTTATCATATCCCACTTGAACATCTGAGAACAAATCTTGCTCCCACAGTTTTTTAATGGCTTGTGAAATATCGTCTCCAGGTACAGTGATTTCTTTACCGGGAGTAAGCCCAGAAATCAATACAATGGCTTCATGATTTAAATGATCTACGCCTCTCACTACAGTTCTTGCAATGGTATGTTTTGTAGGATTCAGATAATCTTGCCCAAAAGATTGATTGAGCGCGAAAATTGCGGTGAAAAGAAAAAAGAATCTCAATAATTTCATTCTGTGTCGTTTATTTGTTCACTCACTAATCCGAATCTTCTTTCTCTGTTTTGGTATTCGTAAATGGCTTTATAGAAATCTTCTTTCTTAAAATCAGGCCAGAATATAGGTGTAAAATGTAATTCACTGTAAGCCAATTGCCACAATAAAAAATTACTAATTCTCACCTCTCCGCTTGTTCTAATCATCAATTCTGGATCTGGAATTCCAGCCGTATACAAATGGCTGCTTACCAAATCATCAGAAATGTCGTCCAATTCTATTTCTCCACTTTTATAGCTTTCAGCAATTTTTTTAATCGCTGATTTAATTTCATGTTTTGAGCTATAATTCAAGGCCAGAATAAGGCAGGTTCCTTTATTGTTGGCTGTTTTCTCTATAGCTCTTTTTAGTTCGGCTCTGCATTTTTCAGGTAATTCATCTAAGTTACCAATTGCATTTAGTCGAACTTCATTTTCGTTTAATGATTCTATTTCATTAGCAATAGTGGTCACCAATAAATCCATTAAACCATCAACCTCTTCTTTTGGGCGATTCCAATTTTCAGTTGAAAAAGCATATAAAGTGAGGTACTTTACTTTAACTTCAGTTGCCGCTTTGAGCGATTCTCTCACAGATTCAACACCTGTTGCATGACCAAACAATCTTGCATGGCCTTGCTGTTTTGCCCATCTGCCGTTGCCATCCATAATGATAGCTACATGCTCAGGAATATTGTTGGTATCTAACTGTTCTTTTATGCTCATTTAACGCGAATCACAAATTTGCATGATTTTTTTGGTTCGGCAATATTTTCTAAACGCCTTTAGGCGCTTTAAATTGTTTCTTTAACAACTCTTAACTAAAGAGCTATTAATCAAAAAAGGTCCAAACTATTCCTTTCGGAATTGGGATGGACCTTTTAATTATTTAGGTTTTTGACTTATTCAGCCAACACCATTATCTTATTGTCTTTGACTTCCATCATCCCACCTTTAATCGTAAAGGTGAATGATTCGTCATTTTTATGCTCTTCGTTGTATTTTCCATCAAACTCTTTTCCTTTGTTCTCAGCAACAACTTGCTCAACTTTCATTTCGCCTTCAGTTAAAGCAGAGATCATAGGTGCGTGATTAGATAAAACACCGAATGAACCATCTAAGCCGGGTAATACCACGTGTGATACATTCCCTTTAAACAGCATTTCGTCTGGTGTGATTACTTCAAGTAGCATCTAATTTGTTTTTAGTTTTCAGCTAACATTTTATCTCCAGCCTCAATTACGTCTTCGATTGAACCTTTCAAGTTAAAGGCTGCTTCTGGATATTTATCTACTTCACCATCAAGAATCATGTTAAATCCTTTGATTGTATCGTTAATATCTACCAACACACCTTTTAATCCTGTAAATTGCTCAGCAACGTGGAATGGCTGTGATAAGAAACGTTGAACTCTTCTTGCTCTGTGTACAACCAATTTATCTTCTTCAGATAATTCGTCCATACCAAGAATCGCAATAATATCTTGTAATTCGTTGTATCTCTGTAAAGTTTCTTTAACTCTTTGAGCCGTGTTGTAGTGATCATCACCAACTATTTCAGGAGTCAAAATTCTAGAAGTAGAATCCAATGGATCAACCGCAGGATAAATTCCTAAAGCGGCAATTTTTCTAGACAATACTGTTGTTGCATCAAGGTGAGCAAAGGTAGTTGCCGGAGCCGGGTCAGTTAAATCATCCGCAGGTACATAAACCGCTTGTACTGATGTAATTGAACCGTTTTTAGTAGATGTAATTCTTTCTTGCATGGCACCCATCTCAGTTGCTAGCGTTGGCTGGTAACCTACCGCTGATGGCATACGTCCAAGAAGTGCAGACACCTCAGAACCAGCTTGTGTAAATCTAAAGATGTTATCAACGAAGAAAAGAATATCATTTCCTTTTCCGTCTCCTTCACCATCTCTATAGTACTCAGCTAATGTTAATCCAGATAAAGCTACACGAGCTCTTGCTCCTGGAGGCTC
>JAUHXX010000214.1 GCA_030426825.1 Bacteroidia bacterium
CATTAAAACCGACATGAACAAACAGTTTGATATACAATATTTAGGAAGTTTACGTACTGAGTCTACTCATCTTAAGTCAGGAACTAAAATCATGACAGATGCTCCAGTTGATAACAATGGAAAAGGTGAAATGTTCTCCCCAACAGATTTAGTTGCTTCTTCTTTAGTTTCTTGCATGCTGACGATTATCGGAATAAATTTTGAAAAATCTGGCAGAGATCTGGGTAGGGTTAACTGTGATGTTGAAAAAGTAATGGCTTCAAATCCTAGACGAATAGATGAAATAAAAATAATCTTTGATTTTGAGAATAAGCTTTTAACCGAATCAGATTTTAAATTAATTCATCATTTGGCAGATGCCTGTCCAGTAGCAAAAAGTCTGCATCCTGATTTGAAAATCACTACTAATTTGGCCTCATTCTATGGTGCCTAGGAATAAGGAGCTATACTTTAACCCAGGAATAGCGCTTAATGAAGTTTGTTTGACAGGATGATAAAGTAATGAACTGTCTTTTAAATCTTCTGGGATAAAGTTGTTTTTTTCATCTATTGATTCTAAAATAACTAAAACAGCACTCAGTACAAAGAGCATTTTAATTGCACCAAAAAGGAGACCCGCGACTTTATTTATAGGTCCTAAAGCAACCACTTTGATTGCTTTTTCCAACATTTTCCCTCCAAAAAACACCATTGCTCCAACACCTAGAAAAGTTATTGTAAAAGCGATAGCTGGTAGATATTTAGAGCTTACTCCTAGTTTATCTCTAAGGATGTCTGACATTAAATCAGAAAAGTGGATTCCAGCATAAATGCCTACTAAGAGGGCTAAAAGCGTGAAAAGTTCAATGATGAATCCCTTTTTGAATCCACGCCATGCACTATAAGCTATTGGAATAAATAATAAAATGTCAAGATAATTCATCTTGAACAAAAATAATTGTGAATTTTGCACTTTGCGATTCATACTAATATGAATTGCAAACATTAAACTGTTTACTTTGGATCATAAAGTTGTTATAGCATATCAGGAAGTAGTTAAGGATTTAGAAAAGAAATTTGGAGAAGGTTTGGAGCTGGATGCTATTTTGCTTTTAATTGGCATACAAGAATTGGGTAAGGGTTATGATGATTTTTCTAAGGATGAGAAAATGAATTTGATGCACATTGCCATCTGTACAATTCTAGAGCCTTTTGGCTATTATCGATTCACCGAAGAAGATGAGGATGGCTGGCCGCATTTTGATAAGGTTGAAAATCTGCCTGCATTGAAACCTCAAGAACAAGAGTATTTGTTAAAAGAGGCCATTACGCTTTATTTTAGAGAGAATAAATACGTTTAGCCTTAATCAAAATATCTTCTTCTATAAATCCTTTCTTAACTAAGCGTTGAAAATAGTATCTTTGACCGCTAAATATTTTATTTGATGGAAATTTTAATTCAAGCAGGACAGCTTATACTTAGTTTATCAATTCTGATTGTATTGCACGAATTTGGGCATTATTTGCCGGCACGAGCGTTTAATACTAGAGTTGAAAAGTTTTATCTGTTCTTCGATTATAAATTTTCATTGTTCAAAAAGAAAATTAAAGATACCGAGTGGGGTATTGGATGGATTCCATTAGGAGGTTATGTGAAGATATCTGGAATGATTGACGAGTCAATGGATACAGAGCAAATGGCACAGGAACCGAAGGAATACGAATTTAGGTCTAAACCGGCCTGGCAACGTCTTATCATAATGATTGGTGGTATTGTGGTCAATTTAATATTGGGTATGATCATTTATGCCATGGTATTGTTCGTTTGGGGAAGTGAACATATTGCTCCAGAAGATGTGAAGTATGGAATGGCAGTTGCCCCAGAATTTGAGCATTACGGATTTGAAGATGGTGATCGTATTCTTTCAGTGGAAGGTGAACCTTTAGAAGATGTTACTGACGTAAATAAAATGATTTTGCTTAGAGGAGCAAGGAAGATTGAGGTTGAGCATTTGAACGGTGAAGTTGAAACGATTACCATGAAGGAAGATGCGGACTATGAAATGTTCGAATCTGGAGTATTTGAAGTGTTTTCTCCAAGAACTATTGCATTGATTGATTCTGTTGTGACAGATAGACCCGCAATGGATGCCGGTTTTCTAGACGGTGATAAAGTGGTTGCTGCTGCTGGTAAAACCGTAACTTATTGGGATGAGTTTGTCGACCAAGTTTTTGCCAATAAGGGCAAAGAAATTGATGTTACTGTTGACAGAAATGGTGAAACGAAAGAGTTGCTTGTTGAGGTAGATTCAAATGGAACCATAGGTGTAGTAAGAAGTACTGACGAGTTTGTTGGAATGATTACCCAAGACGAATACTCATTTTTCGGATCAATTCCTGCTGGAATAAACAGGGCCTACTGGACTTTGCATGATTATGCTGTTCAAATGAAATTCATTTTCACTAAGAAAGGAGCTTCAAGTATGGGTGGGTTTGGTGCTTTTGGTAAAATGTTTAAACCTGAATGGCACTGGCAATCATTTTGGGCAAACACTGCCTTAATATCTATTATTTTGGCCTTTATGAATTTCTTGCCTATTCCTGCTTTAGATGGCGGGCACATTATGTTTTTACTCTATGAGATGATTTCTGGACGTCAACCGAATCAAAAAGTTTTGGAGTATGCGCAAATTGCTGGGTTCATTTTTATTCTTGCCCTGGTGTTGTATGCAAATGGGAATGATATCTACAAGGCCATTACAGGTGGATAAGGATTAGATCTTTAATCCTATGATTGAGATGTCATCAATCTGTTCTTGGTCACCAATCCAGTCGGCCATTCTGTCCCAAAGTATTTTCTTTTGTTCTTGATCAGATAAATCGTGAATTTCTAAAAGAATATCCCATAAGTTTTTTCGCATGAATTTTTTATAATTCGGCCCCCCAAATTGATCGACATAGCCATCTGATAATAGATATACCCGGTCATCTTTTTTGAACTGAAAATTGGTACTCGTGAACTCACTCATATGATGATAAAAACCAATTGGTTGTTTGTCAGGGCTGGTCGTAAATAAATTCAAGGTATCATTAGAGTAGGCCAATTTCAATCCGTCAATTTCGCCTTCTGATTTCTTTCTGATAATGAATATAGGATTCATAGCGCCTGAAAATTGACCTTCTAGGTTTTTTGTGTTGAGACGCATTACGCAGATGTCCATACCATCTGATAAAGTTGAGTTTTCGGTTTGATTAAACCCATCAATTACCTTAGTTCTCAGAATATTAAGTAAATCGTGTGTTTCATTATGGTGGACAATAGCATCATTTAAAAAAGAAGCACCCAACATTGATATCATAGCTCCGGGAACACCATGACCTGTGCAGTCAGCAACGGCAACGTAGGCAAAGTCATCTTTCTTTGCCCCCCAATAAAAATCTCCGCTTACAACATCTTTCGGTTTAAATATTAAAAAGAACTCAGAAAACGCAGACATCCATTCCACATATTCTTTTTTACGAAGAAGGGCTTTTTGAATATGCTTTGCGTAGGTAATACTTTCTTCTATTTGTCCTGCTTTATATTCAGCAGTGTTTTTAGCTTGTAAATATTGCTCTGAAATTGCTTCCAATTCATGATTGATTGAAGTGATTTCGGAATTCTTCTTTACTAAGTCGGTCGTTCTTTCTTTTACTTCCTTTGTCAGTTTGACACGGATTCTACGGTTTCTTCTATTAGCAATCCATAATGAGATAAAGAAAAGAACGATTACTAGCACACCCATCCAGATATAAAAGCTCGTTTTTTTCCAGTATGGTTTTTCAACAGTGAAAGAGAATACTTGTTCGTTGTCTAATTCGCGGTTGTCAAGAATTAGTTTTACTCTAAATGTGTACTCGCCGTCTAGCAAAGACTGGTATCGAGCAACATTTTCATTGTAACCTATGGTAGACCAATCTTTATCAAATCCCTCTAAGATATATTTGTATTTAATTGATGAAGCATTTGACAGGTATACTGCTCCAAAATTGATTTCTACGTAATAATTGTCATAAGGTAAATTGATTATACTGTCTGCTGAATAAACGATTTGATTGATGGAAACAGAGTTGATGGATAACGGCGGGATGAATTTTTTGTCAAATTCAGAAATTCTAGGAATTCTTGCTGCACCATATGATGTGCCGACCCATAAATAGTCACTGGCCGATAAATAAGAAGAGTTCTGAATAATATATTCAAGGTCATTGATTACACCTAAATCTGTTATTGATACTTGATCTTTATTATTTTGAATTATTGAAATACCGGATTTATGACCAGCTATAACTTTGCCATCTCTTGATTCTTCTAAAAAATAGATGTAATTATCGAATAGCTTTTGATCAGATGAAATTTGCTTGAAGTTTCCATCATTATAGACGAAAATCCCATCCCCAGCTGTCCCGAACCAAATTTCACCGTTTGCAACTTGTCTGATATCCGTAATATTAAAGCTTTCAAATCCGTCAACGTTTTTATAATATTCAAATTCTCCATCTTGATAGGAGTAAAATGGGCTGTTCGGTGAATCAAACCAAAAAGTTCGTGAGTCGTCAATAATGAAGTTTTCGACAACGTTATGAGCCAGGCCATCATTCGTTGTGATTTTCAATGATTCATTTGTTTTAAGGTTGTGAATGAAAAGTCCGGTATTTGTTCCTAGGTATACCGAGCCGTCATGACACTGTATTTTATTTATATACCCTGGTTTTTCTCTTAAGCTCTCGAATTTAAACTTTTGGATACCTTTTTCATTCATAAAGTATAAACCCATAGATGTGCCTATCCATAACGTATCACCGTAAGAATGCAAATCAGTTATAGTTCTATTTTCAAATAATTGGAATTTACGATTGTCTGCATCTTTTTTCATGAATCTTAGACTGTTTTCTGAAGCTATGTAAAGTTCACCACGGTGGTATTCAATGTCCAATATTTTGTTTTTTCTATTATCATTCGTTAAGGCGTGAATGGAGGTTCTTTTTTTGGGGAGAACTGTTATCCCATCTCCGTAAGACCCAACCCAAAGATTGCGTTCATTATCAACAAAAAGACAGTTTACTTTTTCAATACCCAAACCGTTTTTTTTCGAAAAATGTTGAATAGAATAAGATTGATATCCTGGGTTCAAATAAATTTCATACAGTCCTTCAGACTCTGTGCCAATGACTACTTTTTTGCTTCTCATCAGAATTGTGGTGATGTCAGAATGGATTCCCAATTCTTCAACCGTCATAGTCATTTCTAATTTGGGTAACCCTTGCACACCTTCGTTGTAAACGAATAATATGTTTTTTCTTTTGACAGTTAAAGGGTAATTGTTATTAGCGCAAGAAAATAAATCTACACTATCTAAAATGAGTTGCGAAGTGTTGGGATCATCAATGAATAATAGTCGATTGTCTTTGGTCAAATGAATTTGTTTGTTTTCAGGTAGATTTTGAACTGTTTTTAAATTTTGATACTCCGATATTGGTGCCATTTTATTGCCCACTATTTTAAAAGCGTTTTGGTCAGTGGTGATTACTGTTTCGTGCTCCCTTAACTCAAAAATCTCTTCGACATAACAGTCGCTGCAATAATGAGATATAGTACCGTTTTCAATTTTCGAAAGACCACCTTTGTAATAGGCTATCCAAACGTGATCTTTACGATCAATATAGATGTTTGATATGAATTCGTCTATCAAAGAATCGCGGTCGGTTAATTGTTGAAATCCTATTCCATTATAAATAAGCAGTCCTTTTGATGATGCTATATATAGTTCACCTTGACTGTTTTGATCAATGTCATAGAAAAAGTCAGACTTCAGCTCTATTTCATTGAAATGCTTAAAGTTGTATTGCTGTGCAATTCCGCTTAGACTAGTTAACAAGAGGAGGGCAAAAGTAATCCTCATTAAAACCGTGTTTTAACTTTTACTTCATACTTGTATTTCGGCTTTCCTCCAATAGGCACTGAAAATAGAGGCATGGCTTCATTAAACTGATTCAGGATATAGATCACCATGTCATTTTCAGAGGCTGATTGTTTAATCATTTGGATATCGACAGAAGTGTTTACTTCTTTTGGTTTTATCATGAATTTTGTAGAACTCCATTTGCCGTCTAAGCTAGCCGCAGCAGGAACGAGTTTACGAGCAATTGAAGTGATTCTCATTTCAAGATCTGCATCAGCATCAAAGTTCCATTGTGTAATTGAAACTATATTTTCTTTGATAAATGGATATACATGAGCCGTAGCATTGAGGTCCTTTTTTAGTTTGAAACTCATTTCATATGTGAAAATATTTCCGTTCTCAACAAAAAGGTTTTCAGTTTTGCTGTAACTCAAAGCATATTTATAAGCGTTTCCGTCATCACCATCTAAACCTTTGCAAATCATTTTGAAAATATAACCACCAAATTCTGAAGAGTATTCACCTTCGGAGGGATTGATGGGGCCAAAGCTAACCCATTTACCATCCAGATCAGTTGAATTTCCAAAAGTTTTGGAGTATACTACTTTTCCTTTATCATAGCCAGCCGCAGGATTTATTTGACGTGATGCTTTTTGAGAATGCACCCCGTTTCCAGCGTATAAAGTAAATGAGCAAGAAGTATTAAAATTGCCGTTTTTTGTGTCGAATTTCCCTCCTGTACCTGGATCGAAAATTCTAATATAAACCGGGGAGGTTTCCGATTTAGGAATGACAAAAAAGTGGGTTTGAACGTGA
>JAUHXX010000215.1 GCA_030426825.1 Bacteroidia bacterium
ACATCACACCATGAGCAACCTACATCACATCCCGCAACTCGAATAAAATAAGCGGCACGTCCACTATGAAATCCTTCACCTTGCAGTGAATAAAAATCCTCCATTAAAGGTATTTGCTTACTCATCAATTACTTTGTTTATATCACGCACATCCATTTCAACTACCCCGTCTTTTCTGGATTTAAAAATGGTGGCAAAATTCTTATTCCAAATAATATCGTTGGCAATATATGATTTTCTTGACCTTGTTCGTTCAGAATAAATTTCATCAAATCCGTTAACAAGTAATAAGAATTCTGGGTTTAAATTAATGATATCCTTTTTTGATTGATTCCAGAAAGGACTGGATTCGTCAATTTTATGCACCAAAGTCCAAGTCAAGGCCATTATTTCAATCCGATTCATGGTAAGTGGTAGTTGGTAATACTGCCGTGTGGTATCACCATTTTCATTCTTTTTATTGAACATCACAATGACTTTGGCTTCGACATCTTGAAGAACAACATCTCTCAAATTGGTTAATTTGAATTTAAAACTATACGCGTCTTCATACTTCGAGTATACAAAATGATCAGCAAATGCCATGCGTGCCTGAGGACGCGCAAAACGGCCCCATAAAAGTCCAGTTGCTAATGAGAAAGACATGAAACCGAAAAATGCCTCAACCGCGGCAACCGATTGCGTGAGAACTCCCAAAGGAGCAAGTGTTCCATATCCTACCGTAGTAAAAGTTTGAATAGAGAAGAAGAAGGCTTGAAAGAAAATAGGACCTTCAGCAGGGTCAATACCGGCAATGTTCTCAAATCCACAAGCAAGATAAATAAGGGTGAAAACCAAGTTTAAAATAATGTAGGTCGAGAATAAAATGAGGAAAAACTTTGTCCAAGAGATCTCAACAAGATATTTAAAAATATCGCGGACGCCACTTCTGGAACCCTTTCTAAGAATATTATAGGTCCCATCAGAATTGATTATTCGGCGAACGTTTTCGTCAAATTTTGTACCTATACCGGGATCGTTGATTTCATTGCTCATAAGTGCTTTACAAATTTAACACTTAATCTTAAGTCAAGCTGTTATTCGAATTTATATCCTCCAGCGCCTTCTTTTTCTAGTTCAATTTGAAGACCTGCTACTATGCGATTCACGAAATTGAAATAGCCAATGATCATTGTTGCGTCTAGAATTGAGCGATCGGATTCACCTAATGACTTTAATTTTTCAATAATTAAAGTTGTGCTTTTCCCTGGTGTTAGGGTATGTTGTTTTGCGAAATCGCAATAAGCTTTTTCAACATCTGTTAATATTACCTTATTGTAATCCGCTAGAAATTCTGCGGCTTTTTGATCATCTTTCCAATAGTGATTGACAGCTTCTAAATGATGGACTTGACAATATTGGCATTCATTAGCTTTGGATACTACCACGGCGATCATTTCTCGCAATACTCTTTTTATTGGGCTCTTACCGTACAAAAGCGTCATGTACAAATCCATATGATTCACAATAGATTTTGGATTGAGACTTTGAATTTTGTGCACCTCGGCAATCTTGCCTCTCGATTTGATTAGATCTTCATAGATTGCTTTCAATTCGCCTGTGGCATCTTCTGGTTGTATGATATCTATTATTGGCATCAGTAAGTTTTAGTCATTGACTCTGGTATACAGATGATAAAATCAGCAAGTCCTTTATTTTCGTCATTCAGCTTTTCAATTGCTGATTGTTCTACAGATGTGATTGTCAGAATTTTCTCTTTTTCAATCTCTTTCAGCAAATAATGAACGATTCCCTGATAATTATCAGAGTGGTATGCGCCATTAAAGTGAACAAAAACTGACCTATTATCTCTGTTTTTAAGGATGAAGTATGCCATTGTAGCGTCTTTAATAGCTTGAGCAGTAGCGATTTCTATTCCACCATGATCTCCAAATTCGGTTACCATTTTACCATAACATTCAACTGATGTGTCTATCTCGAACCCGTCTAGCGGTACCATGAATGATTTAGCCAAATCACTCAAGTTATTAAGGGAGTCTAAACCTTGTTTGTAAACGGTACTTGCATAACGTCTTGGAATGTTGGTAGCAATAAACGGAAGACCTTTTGCCTTAGCAAATTCAAGGAGTGGTTTATAGTCGGTATTGTAGTTTGACCATAATCTCACTTCATCTTGAAAATTTTTAGTTGAGATTAATCCTTTAAAATACTCGTCAATAATGAATTGATTGTCTGCTTCAAACATTTCGGCTCCAAGCACTAATCGTTTTTTATTTACTGAATATAGTCGTTTTGTTAATTCTAACTGCAGCCAGTGACAGATTGGGTTATTGTGCAGTTCTCCAAAGAAGATGAATTTCTTCTCAGCTGCATCTTTCATGATTTTATCTATGTCCACAGCTTTACCTTCTGAATTGAAAATTTGATAAGCTTTAAGGTCTTTAGCTAAACCAGAAAAAGAAAACAATACTAGTAGGGTAATAGTCAGTAAATTCTTCATATTCAAAAATAGGTCTTTTAAATTAATGTTTGAACTATACCACTTAATTACCTATAATTAAATCGATAAGGTAAAAGATGCGGTCATTAGAAAAAGTGAAAAATAGTATTGTAGGGTAGATGATCCACATAGAAGCCAATCTCCAAACTGAAAAACGTAAATTTGGTCGTTTGAACAAAACCAGCATAAGTGGGACCATGAAAACCATGTGAAGTAGAGGGAATGCGCCATAAACAGAACTGAAGGACATGACTTTGTAAGTCTCCCAATTTTCAAAGTAGTCGTATTTGTTTAATTTGGATGAATGCGAGCCGAATTTATATTTTGGATCGTAATTGGTAATGACACTCACCGCTTTTAAGTCATGAAATAAATAACTATAAGTTCCTCGTATTGGTGGGGTACTAGAAGGTCCAAACCAATAATCATCATGATCAACGACAAACTTTTCATCTCTGATTTTTAGCACACGGTCAAAAAAGTCTGGATTGGCTTCAGTGGTAACGCATACTTCTTCACCATCAAGAAAATAATCTACAGTTAATAAAGTGGAGAAGATGGCAGTGTACACAGCGAAAATTTGAAAGATTCTCCATTTCCATCCGAAAGCAATTTTTTGATAGTACTCGCGATCTTTTTGGGCTTCTTCTTCTTGTTGTTTCTGCCAGCGTTCTTTTGCTTGACGCACTTTTTCTGCAAGAATTTCTTCTTTAGTTTTAGGTCGATAGGTCGCTTTACCAGAAGTTTTAATTCTTCTTTGGCCTGACAACACTTCATAAGCCTCTGTTATGAGAATGAAATGGTAGTGAGCATCAGGAGATTTGTTTTTGTCAGGATGAAATTTGAGTGCTTGCCTACGGTAAGCCTTCTTTATTTGCTTTTGATCGGTAGTGGGTTTTATCCCCAAAATTTTGAAATATTTTTCTTTACCGACCATTTAATTAATAATACTGAATCTTTCAGAAGTAACCTTTGCAAAATTAAGAAAATAAAAAACCCTGACATCTTGCGAAGTCAGGGTCTATAAATAGAGAGAATTTTATTTATTTTTTTACTTGATCAACTACAGCTTTAAAAGCGGCTGGATGATTCATAGCTAAATCAGCTAACACTTTTCTGTTTAACTTGATTCCTTTCGCATTCACTTGTCCAATGAATTGAGAATAGCTCATTCCATGTTCTCTAGTTGCAGCGTTGATTCTTTGAATCCAAAGTGCTCTAAAAGTTCTTTTCTTTTGTTTACGTCCAATATAAGCGTAAACTAATCCTTTTTCAATTGCGTTTTTAGCAACTGTCCAAACATTTTTTCTTCTTCCAAAATAACCTTTTGAAAGCTTCATTGTTTTTTTTCTTCTCGCTCTTGCAGCGACTACATTTACCGATCTAGGCATAATTTTTAGTTTTTTGGTATAAAGTGACTTCTACTTGACTGAAATTCTTTGGGACTCAATACCTGGTTTAACAATTTTAACCTGTTCCGAACTTTACGGAATGATTTACTTCATGTTTAATTGAAGTTTAATACTTGCTTCATCCGACTTGTGAACTAATCCACTTTTAGTCAGTGCCGCTTTTCTTTTCTTTGACTTCTTCGTCAAGATGTGGCTTTTAAAAGCGTGCTTACGCTTTAATTTACCTGTACCAGTAACTTGGAATCTCTTCTTTGCACTGGATTTTGTTTTCATCTTTGGCATCTTCTTCTTTTTTTTTTATCATCCAAAGCCTAGGCGAAGGATGGTTTACCTCTCTATTTATTATCAGATTAAAGATTAAAGAACCTAGATTATAGATTGACTAAATCTTTGTTCTGTTGTCTTTATTCTAAATTTTTTACTTTTTCTTAGGGTTGATCATCATGATCATTTTCTTACCCTCTAATTTTGGCATTTGCTCTAATGTTCCGTATTCTTCTAATTCTTGAGCAAACCTTAATAATAAGATTTCACCTCTGTCTTTAAATACAATACTTCTTCCTTTAAAAAAGACATAAGCTTTCACCTTTGCTCCATCAGATAAAAATGATTTTGCGTGGTTTAGTTTAAAGTTAAAATCGTGATCTTCAGTATTAGGACCCATTCGGATCTCCTTGATTACCACTTTTACTTGTTTAGACTTTAACTCTTTTTGTCTTTTCTTTTGTTCAAAAAGGAACTTTTTATAGTCAATAATTTTACAAACGGGCGGTTTAGCGTTTGGTGAAATTTCTACCAAATCTAAATCTGCCTCTGCCGCTTTTTTAAGCGCATCTCTGATGTCTAACACTTCTGCGCCACCGTCCCAAACTACTCTTACCTCACGAGCTGTAATGTTCTCATTAATCTTGTGCTGGTCCTCATGTCTTCTCGGTCCACGTCTGTTGTTATTTCTTCTTTTTATTGCTATAGGTCGTTCCCCCTTTCTTTAGTTTAATTCTTTATCTATCTCTTGTCCCATGTGTTTTTCAAAATCTGATAAACTCATAGTGCCAAGATCTCCCTCTCCTTGCTTTCTCACACTTACCGTATTTTCCTTCTCTTCTTGCTCTCCCACAATCAGCATAAACGGGATTTTATTCACTTCATTATCTCTAATTTTCTTCCCTACTTTCTCGTTCCTGCTGTCAACGAATCCGCGAATATCGTAATTATTTAGATAATTTAAAACTTTTTCGGCGTATTCATTATATTTTTCGGATACTGGCAAGACTGCGATTTGATCAGTTGTTAACCATAAAGGAAATTTACCTGCACAGTGCTCAATTAAAACGGCAACAAATCTTTCCATAGAACCGAAAGGTGCTCTGTGAATCATTACTGGTCTATGTTTCTCATTATCAGCACCAACGTACTCTAATTCAAAACGTTCAGGAAGATTGTAATCTACTTGAATTGTACCTAATTGCCATTCTCTATTTAAAGCATCTCTTACCATAAAGTCTAGCTTAGGTCCATAAAAGGCTGCTTCACCATATTCTACAACAGTTTCTAGGCCTTTTTCTTCAGTTGCTTCGATAATTGCAGCCTCTGCTTTATCCCAATTTTCATCAGATCCAATATATTTTTCTGGTTGTTCAGGGTCTCTTAAAGAAATTTGAGCTCTGAAATTTTCAAATTTTAAGGTTTTAAAAATGTAAAGAACAAGGTCAATTACATTTTTAAATTCTTCCTTAACTTGATCTGGCGTACAGAATAGATGTGCATCATCTTGAGTAAAACCTCTTACCCTAGTTAATCCGTGTAATTCTCCGCTTTGCTCATATCTATATACAGTGCCAAACTCAGCATAACGTACAGGTAGATCTTTGTAGGATTTAGGGCTTGAATTGAAAATTTCGCAATGATGCGGGCAATTCATAGGTTTTAATAAAAACTCTTCTCCTTCGTGTGGTGTACTAATTGGTCTGAACGAATCTTCACCATATTTCGCGTAGTGACCAGAAGTCACATATAAATCCTTATGTCCGATATGAGGGCTAATTACAGGTAGATATCCAGCTTTTCTTTGAGCTACTTTCAAAAAGTTTTCAAGTCTTTCTCTTAATGCAGCGCCTTTCGGTAACCATAAAGGTAAACCTTGTCCTACTTTTTGTGAGAAAGTAAAAAGTTCTAGTTCTTTTCCTAGTTTTCTGTGATCTCTTTGCTTTGCTTGCTCAATCATTTCAAGGTACTCAGTAAGTTCCTTGTTTTTAGGGAAAGTAATTCCGTAAATTCTAGTTAATTGTTGACGATTTTCATCACCTCTCCAATACGCACCTGCAATAGATGTCAATTTTATTGCTTTTATAAAACCAGTATGAGGAATATGTGGTCCACGACAAAGATCGGTGAAATTACCTTGTGTATAAAAGGTAATAGAACCGTCTTCTAAACCGTCAATTAATTCCAGTTTATATTCATCATCTTTCTCAGTAAAATATTTTACTGCATCAGCCTTAGATATTTCTTGACGGTCGAATGTATTTTTCTGACCGGCAAGTTCTTTCATTTTCTTTTCGATATTCGGCAAATCTTCATCTGAAATCTTATGTTCTCCCAGATCAATGTCGTAATAAAAACCATTTTCAATTGGTGGTCCAATCGCAAGTTTTGTTCCAGGATATAAAGCTTCAATTGCCTCAGCCATTAAATGGGCAGATGAATGCCACATGGTTGATTTTCCACCTTCGTCATTCCAGGTTAACAATTTTAAATCTGCTTGAGCCGGTAAGGGCCTTGTTGCATCAATTATTTCACC
>JAUHXX010000216.1 GCA_030426825.1 Bacteroidia bacterium
TAGAAATTGTTTGTACCGATCAATAAAGATTTTAGAAGTCAATCTTTTTCTTGGCCTTTTTCTTTGTGGATCAGAGAAAGTCAACCAAATTTCATCAACTTCATCTTTATCAAAAAAGTAAGTGGTATAATCAATTCTTGTTCTTAGAAAAGCAACATTTTTGATTTTTTCTTCTCTTACCGTTGATGCTCCGTACCAAATTCTCGCTCCTTTAATGTCAACGCCGATATAATTATTTTCTGGATATTTTTTACCCAAAGCAACGGCATACTCCCCTTTTCCACAGCCCAATTCCAAAATAATTGGGTGGTCATTCTTGAACATATCCTTGCGCCAATTCCCTTTAATTGGTGAATTGTTGTTCAATACCATTTCAATAGGTGGTTCTACCACAAAATCCATAGTGGCAACATCAGCAAAGCGTTGGAGTTTCCGTTTGGCCATTTTAAACTGTATCGTTCATGTCTTGCAACATCATCACTATTTCTTTAATAATGTTGTCTTTAGAATCATTTTGAGATTTGGTATCTACCAAATAACTTTTGAAAATCAATAAAGCATCCATTATTTGATCTTCATCAAGTGATTCTTCAAGATTTTCTAAAATGGTAATGCATTCAATGGCTTCCATCAAATCACCTTCAACTGTGGCTGTTGCAATTTCACCCATGTATTGATTATAATTTAATCCGGTAGACCAAATAGAAATCAGCAAATCTTGATGACAGTTTTTATATTTCGGATTTGACAAACAGGCTATGATTGAGGCTTGTACCTTTGTTGTTTTCAAAGTATTTAACAAGTCCGAGATTTCCTTTTTTACATCTTCAGATCCACTAGAAGAAAGTAGTTTCACTAAGGGTTCAATCGCCGTTTCATTTCCATGAATTTTCAAGGATTTGATGGATTTTAATTGGGTTTTTTCATCTTTTGAAGATAATCCACTAATTAAGTCCTTTATTTTTTTACTTTTTTGTGTCTCTTTTTCTGCCATTGGTCTTCGTTTGCTTGCCAAAATGCTTTCAACCGAAATGAATGCCTCGGCTGATGCGAGTGCAAAGATAGGCTTCTTCTCTAAAAAGAAAAAATAAAAGCAAACCTATAAGCCGGGTTCTGTTCACCGATAAATCGGCTCGCTTGTCATTTATCTAGCCACGCAGTCACCCACGTGATCAATCTATCTACCCTCTAGCTTGGTCGAGCAGACCTTAAAGCGCTAGTTTACATGATATTTCAGCTCATGAGGTTTACCTTGCCACCAATGTCACCATTGGCGCGGTGCGCTCTTACCCTTGAAGTGTTGCCAAATCAAGCCACCAGTTATGGTGGGCACCTTTTCACCCTTCCCTCAGCCAGGCCAAGGAGGTTTGTTTTCTGTGGCACTTTCTGTCTCCAAATAATCGGAGCCTTCCTGTTAGGAAGCATGATGCTCTGTGCTGCCCGGACTTTCCTCATTGACGTAAACGCCTCCGCGACAAGCCGGTTTGCTTTCAATTACAAAGGTAAGTTAATTCAGTCTGACTTAAACCATTCTAGTGCTTTCTCTTCACTATTAAAATACTGTATAGGTACCCCTCGACTATAGATAATATTCTCCAAGAAACTTGCAGAGACTGAAGCTTGATAATGAATAGAGAAAATGGCCAGTTTCGTATCACTCGTTAAATGTTCGCCTAATTTATTTGCTATATCAACAATATTGATATTCTCTAATTTAGGATTAGGCTCGTCTAACTCGATCAAAATATTCTTGACTTTTGTTGATTTCACCAGCATTAACATTTCTCCTACTGTTTGTTTAACAAGCAAGGGATTCTCTCGTAACTCATTCGAAAAAAATATTTTCGCCCCATAAGATTTTAATTCAAACATAGATTAAATTTAATCGGCAGAAAGCCAATCAATGGCCTCGTTTTTATCGTTGAAATACTTTGTCATGATTTTCTTACTAATCAATAAATTCTCAATGAAAGTGGCGGTCATGTGCTTATTGTAATTCGGAGAAAATACTGCGGCTCTTAATTCAAAATCAATTTGGTCTGCTAACAAATTTGAAAATTCTACCAACTCTGAACCATTGAGTTGAGTAGTTGGATCATTAATTTCATATAGTATTCTGCCGATTCTGTTTTTCACAACTTCGTCAAGAATCTTTTTTAATTCGGAAACTAACTGAATAGGCGACCTCCTGATTTCATCAGGAATACGGATATGAACGCCAAATTGGGTTTTTTCAAGCATGTGTAGTTCTTTGAAACAAAGAAAGTTCATTTTCGACCTGGCATTTATTAATTTCGATAAACGACAGAAAAAGTTCTATAAACGACAAATTATTTAGTTTTTCGTACCTTTCTAAAAAATTAACATTAGATGAAACAAGTAATCTCGTTTTCCATTTTTTTATCCTCATTTTTAACATTTGCCCAACAGTATAATTGGTCTTTTGGCTTAGGCGGTGTGAACAATGAATTCATCAATTCAGTTGATACTGATAACTCAGGTGATGTTTATTCTACTGGTAGTTTTCAAGACAATATGGATTTTGACTTTACAAACGGCATCTTTAATATTAATGCCCAAGGACCCCAGGATATTTTTATTCAAAAAACAGAGTCGTCCGGAGGGTTTGAATGGGCTCGATCAATTGGTTCAAGTGGCTTTGATGCGGGCAAGGACTTAGTAGTTGATGCAGACGGGAATATTATTGTAGTTGGCTACTTTGAAAACGCAGCTGATTTTGATCCAGGTACAGGTACTTTTAATATGTCACCGATAGGACCGGGTTATAACGGTTTCGTTTTAAAGTTGAATCCTGACGGAGATTTAATCTGGGCTAAACAACTTGGGTCAACTGGAAACACATATGTCAATTCTGTTGATACGGATGCTTCTGGTAATATTGTTATTGCTGGGATTTTTGACTTACAAACTGATTTAGACCCAGGTGCTGGCTCAGATTTGCACACCTCAAGCATTGATAATGATGGCTTTGTTGCAAAATTAGATCTAAACGGCGACTTTGTTTGGTCGCATATTATTGAGGCTGATAGCACATTAAGATTACAATCTGTTCAAGTTGATGGTAATGGTGATATTGGATTAATTGGCCATTTTGAAAAAAACATTAATGTAGACCCCACAGGTTCTGCAACTTCTTATTCATTTAATGGATTTGAAGACATTTTTGTTGTGAAATTGAATGCCTCAGGAAATTTCATCTGGAGTGAGCATTTCGGATCAACCGGGGTCGATTACGGTAATGATTTAGCCTTTGATTCTAATAACAATATACTATTAACTGGGGGATTCGGAGGCGCCATTGATTTTGATCCAAGCGCAGGCAATTTTACAGTTAGCCCTACAGGCCAAAGAGATATTTTCACCTTAAAGCTAGATGCAAACGGCAGTTTTATCTGGATAAAACAAGCAGGGTCCAGTTCGCACAGTCAGGGAGAAGGCATCTGCATTGATCCTTTAGATAATATATACACCACAGGCTATTTCAAATTTAACGTTGATTTTGATCCCGGCCCAGGACAAACCATTCTTGACCCTACTTTAAAAGATGTTTTCGTTCAAAAGCTTGATAAAAATGGTAGTTTCGTTTGGGCAAGACAGGTAGGAGGAGACAGTGATGAATCTGGATATGACATAGCTTTGAGTTCAAGTAATGATTTAATAATTGGAGGCTATTTTGAAGATTCAGCTGATTTCGATTTTGGAACAGGAACAATTCATCATTTTAGTCCTGGTGGTAGTTTCAGTATGTTTTTGACCAAATGGGGAAATTGCGACAGCAACATCACAGCTTTCAGTTATTCAGCATGTGATTCATATTTATCTCCAGCGGGAAATTTTTACACAAGCAGTGGAATCTATTATGATACCTTGACTTCATACTTTGGCTGCGATAGTGTTTTAGAAATTAGTTTAACCATCATTGATTTAGATTTATCTATTACTGAAAACGTAGGCATTTTCAGTGCAAATCAATCAGGAGCGAGTTACCAATGGATTAATTGTGATGCCAGTAATACAGCAATTCCTGGGGCAACCCAGCAAACTTTTAATCCTACAGTAGGCGTGAACTATTCAGTAGCCGTTACTTTTAACGGTTGTACAGACACTACAGCATGCATTAATTTATCCAATGCCGGATTACTAAATGATAACCTAGCCTCAATTAATGTTTATCCAAACCCAAGTAACACGGGAGTTCAAGTTATCGGTGATCTTGCTACAATTGAAAAGTTTACGATTTACAACTTAGATGGAAAGACGCTTCTTTCAACCTCAATCTTAACAGATTCCGGAAAAATTCTGGGAAGTGAAAAACTAAATCCAGGAGTTTACCTAATAGAATTTCAAAGCGGGAATCAAAGAAGACAAGTAAGGTGGGTAAAAATCTAATTACCACATTTGATTCAACCATTGTTCAGCTTCCTTTTCATTTGAAAAGTATTTAATCGGAACACCTTTTTCTGAAATGATTGATTCGAGTTCAACAGCCTCTGTTTGTTGATTAAAGTGTTTAGAATAAACAGCAATTTTCACCTCATGCTTTACTTGGTTAGCCAACATATTGGCGATTATTCCAACGCCAGTTTTATTTTGCTTGGGATTAGGATCTTCAATTTCACAAAGCACTGCTTCAATTTTGTTTTCCCCTACAAAAGAAATAAGATCGGCTACAGATGATTGTAATAAATTCATGTCATTTCTCACACCATCAGGTAATTGTATTTTTATACCATAGGCCGTTTCTTCTAAAATCATATTCGAAAATTTAGATTAACAATATAATGGAAAAAAATTAAAGCTAAATAAATCACTAAATTAACCCTATGTCAACCAACTATTTAATAATTATCTCCGTGATTCTGATAACCGTTTTTGTTTTAATTGCGGTTTTCAATAAAAACAAACTTAAACTCAAATTATTCAAAGAATTTGCGGATAAAAATGGATTTGAATTTCATGTTGTGACTTCAAATGGCAAGTCTGTACCTCAAGTATTGGGCGAGAGAGAAAGTATCCTTTTTGAGATAACCGAAATCGTAGTTGGCACAAATACTGAAAGTAAGATTTACTCTGTTATCAGGATATATAATTCATCTTTCACATTTGATTTCAATATTGGAAAGGAGAACTTTTTCAGTAAAATCGCGAATAAATTAGGCGTGGAAGATGTACAAATTGGCCATCATAAAATTGACTCAAATTTTCGTTTAGCAACTTCAAATATTTCAGCTTTCAAATCGTTTTTAGAGCCTAACTTGCTGCATCAAATTGCAGAAAACACCGAACTTATCAACGGTTCTTTTGAAAATGATAAGGACCAATTTCAATTCGCCTATAAAGGAGAATTATTAACCCATCAACAATGGAGTGTATTTGAAAAAATGCTTGACTTGAGTATAGAAATGAACAAGTCAAAAATGTAATTGGATGCTTCTTTTATAAAACTTCTAGCTTAATCGTCTCAACTTCGTTATCCGAGAATACTCTGATTAAATATATACCTGATGTGATGTCAGAAACATTTAAAACAGTTTGATTGCTCAAAGGATTAATTGTTTGAATTGTCTTACCAGATAAGTCGATCAATCTAATTTCATCAGCTACTATACTTGTATTGATAGTCACCAAATTTTCAGCTGGATTAGGATACACCCCAATTTTATTTTCTGAATCTATAAGGGATGCAAAATCTCTTTTTTTGTCTTTAAACTCAACAGAAGTTATAGTTTCATTACCAGCGATATCTTGAGTGATCACCTTAAATACAGACACTTTCTCATTGTTGGCAATCCAGTCATACTCAATTCTATCTGGTGTTGGTAATTCTAACCACATTCCTCCAAATCCTAAATCGATATAAACAGAATCTTGTGAGCTGACCAATGATTTAACTCGAATAACGTCATAGGTTTTAAAAGGAGTAGTAATTTGACCCCATCCATCAACAATAGAGTTTCTTTGCACATACCTTCTATAAATGCCATTGAACTGTGGGTTTAAATCTAAGTTGGTATAAGAATTTGAAATCCATGAATCAGAATATGTCATTGGCAATTCATAACGAATGTCAATAGTATCTGATGCAGCCGGAACCGCAATTCCATTAATTTTCATACCAAATCCGACCTGCTCCAGAGCTGCAGATCCAATCTTTGTAAAATCAACAGGGTTTTCAATTTCAAGACCTAATTGAGAAGCTTGTGAAAAATCAACACCTGCAGACCATGGTAAAAAATAATCTGAAGCATAATCAGGGTTCGTAAATTGATTATTAAAAACAAACTGATAAAAAGCCTCAGCATCTGAAATATCGAAAAAAGTATCAATTTTCTGGTTATCGATACTTATCGTTGAAAAATCCCACACTGCATTATTTCCAGTTGTCACTAAGTCAAGATTCGTTTCATTGGAAATTGATACTAAAGCAGTATCGCCACCTGACGGAAAATCAGTTTCAGTAATAGTTATTTGCGTCCAAGACGTGAAAGAAATGGCTACACTGAACAAGCAAAGAAATTTTTTCATGGTATTATTTTACTTCAAACCGACATTGAATCGTCCGGTCATTCCATTCAAAGATAATGAATCTGTTTGAGACTCATTGACTACAACAGCGTCAAAAGCAAAATCGAACACTGCATT
>JAUHXX010000217.1 GCA_030426825.1 Bacteroidia bacterium
CGCGGCGATTATCGCATTATTGATATATTTTGCATTGAGCTTTGCCTTTCCAGTAGGCAATCAAAGTGTAGAAACTCCTTTGATAAAATCGACTCTATCCGAAACTGCTAAAGCATTTAACTTCAACATTTTGCTGCTGTTACCTCCAGTAATAGTTTTAGTAGGTTCAATAAAAAGATTACCAACTTTACCTGTACTGATATGTTCAACTTTTGTGGCTGTTATCCTAGCTTTCTGCTTTCAAAACTTCAGTTCAGACATTATCTTTTCTAGTCTCTTTGCAGGTTTTGATACTGCTGCTTTTGACTTTGCGGCCTCTGAAAATGTTTCAGCGCTTTTCACAAGAGGAGGGATGTACAGCCTAAAAGAGCCACTAATCATTTCCATTTTGGTTTTCGTTTTTGTAGGATCAATTGAAAAAATCAATGCCATGCCAATCATTGTGAACAGGTTGTTCTCATTTGTTTCATCAAAAGGAGGCTTGGTTCGTTCTGTCCTGATTTCTACAGGAATAACGAACGCTATGACTTCTAATCAATACGCTACAAGCTTTATTATTGGTGATGCTTTCAAGAAAAAATTTGATGATCAGGAGATTGACAGAAAGGTTTTATCTCGGTCTTTAGAAGATACAGGAACGATTATTGAATCTTTAGTGCCTTGGCATCAATCCGCTATTTTTATGGCGGCTACATTAGGCGTAGCCACTGCTGATTACTGGTATTGGCAAGTGTTTTCGCTTTCGAATATATGCATAGCCTTTGTTTATACCTTCTTTGGCTTTGCTATCTTTAAATCAATAAATGGAAGAAACAAAAAAACATAGTCAGGCTCTTTTTCTATACTTGACCTTAGCAGGTGTTTTCATTGCTTTGCTGGTTTCTTGCAATCTGATATTCTTAAAATTTATTGAGTGGCAACCTTTTGGGCTGTTCACATTTGTGATTTCTGTTGGTTTGATTCCTTATCCCTTAACTTTCTTGGTAACTGATTTAATATCAGAAATATATGGAGCAAAACGAGCCAATGATGTGGTAAAGGTCGGTTTGCTATGTGCTGTTTTGGTGATGTTACTGACTTTGGTTGCAGATGCCGTCCCTGCAATGGACGGGTCTGTTGTTTCTGATCAAGAGTTTAGCAAGGTATTTGGGTTAACTGGTGCAGCTGTTTCTGCATCAATGCTGGCTTATTTATTGGCACAGTTCGTAGACATCAAATTGTTCCATTTTTGGAAAAAGCTCACTAAGGGAAAACATCTTTGGTTGAGAAATAATTTCTCTACCATACTTTCTCAATTGTTAGATACCTTGACTGTTTTATTGCTGCTATGTTCGCTGGATGCATTAGACTGGGGCCTTTTTGGAACCATATTCGTTAGCAGTTTTTTATTCAAGGTAATCGTAGCTATTTTTGATACGCCGCTTTTCTATTTGTTCGCGAAACTTATAAAGAAGTATTTTGGTTTGGGCGATTTAGACGAATTGGAGATCTGATTATGTGGAAAATTGTTTTAGGATTCGGAATTTTATGCACGGCGCTACTCATTTTGATGCAATTGGCGGAATTCAGAATGATTCAATCTGATGCGAATCTTGAACTCGTAGTTTCCATCTTAGCCGTTGTGTTTTGGGGCTAATTTTTAGAAATAAATTTGAATCTAAACCTCCTCAAAAAAACAATTTAATTTCAGATTTAGGACTTTCAAGACGTGAATTAGAGGTGGTAAAAGAATTAGTGGAGGGGAAATCGAACAAAGAAATTGCAGACGAATTATTTCTCTCAGAAAGCACAATAAAATCTCACCTTTCTAATATCTATTCTAAATTAGAAGTCAAGAATCGGGTGCAAGCAATTTCAAAAGCCAAAGAAGCTGGAATGTAGTAAAAATGTTAGATTGGTACTTTAGTACTACTAATTTCATACCTGCTTTTTTATGAGGATCGATACGCCCAGAATAGCTTTGCAGTTAAACAATTAATTATGAAAACAATATTAAGATTTACACTTTATTCATGCGGTTTAATGGCGGCTTTATTTGCGCTTGACATGGTTATTTTTTCGCAACCAGATCAATCAGGTAGGGAAGTTTATGGTTACTTAAGTATTCTGATTTCCTTGAGTTTTGTCTTTTTCGGGATTCGCGCCTATAGAAATATTGAATGTCAAGGAAGTATTACTTTTTTTAAGGCACTGGGTATTGGTGTTTTAATCACCTTATTGCCTGCAATATTGTTTGGCGTTTATAATGTGATATACATGGAAGTAATAGAGCCTGACTTTGCTGAGCAATACTTTCAAGCTGCTGTTGAGCAAATAAAACTGGATTATTCAGGAGCGGAGTTGGATGCTAAGCTTGAAGAAATGAGTACCAACAAGGCTTTATTCATGTCGCCAGTTTTTAATTTCTTTTTGATGAGCATAACTGTATTTTTAATAGGAGTGGTGGTGAGCGTGATCTCAGCTGTTACCCTTAAAAAAGCATAGAGAAATCATTAATAAAAGGAAACTAAAAAAGGCCAGTCAATTTGACCGGCCTTTTGTTTTAACTTTTCTTTTCAGTTTTCTTCGATTTTCCTTTATCGATACTGATTGTTATTTCTTCTTTCTTTTTATCAAGATCGATATTGATGGTATCACCTTCCGCTAAAGTCGCGTTAATGATTTCCTCTGCTAATGGATCTTCAATAAACTTTTGAATTGCTCTTTTTAAAGGTCTTGCACCAAACTTTTCATCATATCCCTTTTCAGCGATATAATCCTTAGCAGGGTTCGTTACTTTAATTTCGTATCCTAATTCATTGATTCGACCATAAAGCTTCTTCAATTCAATATCAATAATTTGATGAATATCTTCTTTCTGTAAAGAGTTGAAAACAATCATATCATCAATTCTATTCAAGAACTCAGGAGAGAAAGCTTTTTTCAACGCGTTGTGAATCACTTTTTGTGAATTCTCATCTGATTGCTCTTTCTGAGATTTCGTTCCGAAACCAACACCTGTTCCAAAATCAGCTAATTGTCTAGCTCCAATATTTGAAGTCATGATCAAAATCGTGTTTTTGAAATCAATCTTACGTCCTAAGCCGTCAGTCATGTGTCCGTCATCTAAAGCTTGAAGTAACATGTTAAACACATCTGGATGCGCTTTCTCAATTTCATCTAACAATACAATAGAGTAGGGCTTACGTCTTACTTTTTCAGTCAACTGTCCACCTTCTTCGTATCCTACATAACCCGGAGGTGCTCCAACTAATCTTGAAACAGAGAATTTCTCCATGTATTCTGACATGTCAATTCGAATCAAGGCCTCTTCAGAATCAAAAAGATTCTTTGCTAAGACCTTTGCAAGTTGCGTTTTACCTACACCTGTTGGTCCTAAAAAGAAGAATGATCCAATCGGCTTGTTCGGATCTTTCAATCCGGCTCTATTGCGTTGAATGGCTTTAACCACTTTCGCAACGGCCTCATCCTGACCAATTACATTTCCTTTAATTGATTCTCCTAGATGTTTGATTCTTCCTGTCTCAGACTCAGAAACCTTTTGCAAAGGAATTCCAGTCATCATAGATACTACTTCAGCAACGTGCGCTTCAGTTACAGTAATCTTGTGTGCTTTAGAATCTTCTTCCCATTTCTTTTGAGCAGTTTCTAAATCATCTATCAATTTCTTTTCTGTATCTCTTAATTCAGCCGCTTTTTCATACTGTTGACTCTTAATTACATCACCTTTTTCAACTTTGATGTCCTCAATCTTCTTCTCTAAATCTACAATCTCCTTAGGTACATTGATATTAGTGATGTGTACACGAGATCCCACTTCATCTAATGCGTCAATCGCTTTGTCCGGTAAGTTTCTGTCAGACATATATCGCTCAGTCAACTTTACACAAGCTTCAATCGCATCATCCGTATAGTCAACTGAATGATGATCTTCATAACGTTCTTTAATGTTATTCAAGATTTCGATTGTTTCTTCAATGTTAGTTGGCTCAACCAATACTTTTTGGAATCTTCTTTCTAAAGCGCCATCCTTTTCAATGTATTGTCTGTACTCATCCAAAGTAGTTGCTCCAATTACTTGAATTTCTCCTCTGGCTAAAGCAGGCTTAAACATGTTTGATGCATCTAAAGAGCCTGACGCTCCTCCAGCACCAATAATGGTATGAATCTCATCAATGAACAAGATAATGTCTCTAGACTTCTCTAATTCGTTCATAACGGCTTTCATTCGCTCTTCGAACTGTCCTCTGTATTTCGTTCCAGCTACTAAAGAAGCTAAATCCAACGAGATTATTCTCTTACCGAATAAAACCCGAGATACTTTTTTCTGAACGATTCTAAGTGCTAAACCTTCAGCAATGGCAGATTTACCAACACCAGGTTCACCAATAAGTATAGGATTGTTCTTTTTTCTTCTTGATAAGATTTGAGAAACACGCTCTATTTCATTTTGACGTCCAACAATAGGGTCAAGCTTGTTTTGTTCTGCCATGGCAGTCAAATCTCTACCAAAGTTGTCTAAAACAGGTGTTTTAGATTTTGAATCACCAGCACGTTTAGCGCCTCCTGATCCATAACTAGAACTTCCACCGTCTCCAGGATTGTCATCTGCTGTGTCTCCAGGGAATTCTGCTTTAGGATAATTTTGTTCTTCTATCATTGCTTCTAATTCTTCTTTTACATTTTCGTAAATCACGCCGTATTTATTCAATATACGTGTTGCGATATTATTCTCTTCTCTTAGAATAGCCAAGAGAATGTGTTCTGTACCTACTTTTGTGCTTTTAAATAGTTTAGCTTCGAGATACGTGATTTTTAATACTTTCTCAGCCTGCCTCACTAATGGAATATTGTTGGCTGATATGCTTTTAACCCTTGTTTCTTTCAGGGTTTTCTCTAATTCAATTCTGATTTGACTCAAATCCACTTGGAATTCGTTCAATAATTTTATTGCTAAACCTTCACCTTCTCTCAAGATTCCCAATAGAATATGTTCCACTCCAAGGTAATCGTTTCCTAACCTCAAAGCCTCTTCACGGCTAAACGATAAAACGTCTTTTGCTCTAGCTGAAAAATTTGCATTCATATATTATAATGTCGTTTTAGTCAGTAAAAAATTTCACGGTATGCTTATTTAAAGCTTTTCAAAACATACCTGAATCTGAAACTTCTTCTTAAGTATCAACAATTTACTCGCGAATAAGTTACTTTCAATTGCAAGACTTTCCTAAAATACTGGATAAATATCACAATTTCAAAATTAACTTCAACAATTTCTGTACCGATTGTTAATAAAGAGTTTTTTAGGCCGTTTTTTGTTAATAAGTCGCCACAATGTCATGACAATAGATCACTTTAAATTGCCTATTTTCGACCCTTGAATTATTGTGAAAAACGCCACATTATTTTTGTGCCAGATAATCAAAGATTTACAAGCATTTGTAGGGATTAACGATTGGCTAAAAAGATCAAGACTGAGAAAGTCATTAGTGCGTTTATAAAAACTTAGGATTAGTATATATAATATATAAATATGGCAGAAGGAGAAAAAATCATTAAAATCAACATTGAGGACGAAATGAAGTCGGCTTACATTGATTATTCAATGTCAGTTATTGTTTCGAGAGCCTTACCAGATGTGAGAGACGGTTTTAAACCTGTTCACAGAAGAGTATTGTACGGAATGCAAGATTTGGGAGTATTTTCAAATCGACCTTATAAAAAGTCGGCGAGAATTGTCGGTGATGTATTAGGTAAGTACCACCCGCATGGTGATTCTTCAGTTTATGACACAATGGTACGTATGGCGCAACCTTGGTCATTAAGATATCCAATGGTTGATGGTCAAGGTAACTTCGGTTCAGTTGATGGTGACAGTCCAGCAGCAATGCGTTATACGGAGTCTAGACTACAGAAAATTGCTGAAGAAATGTTGGCTGATCTTGATAAAGAGACTGTTGATTTTGCTCCTAACTTTGATGATTCAATTGAAGAGCCTACAGTTTTACCTACAAAAATCCCTAACTTATTATGTAATGGAGCTTCAGGTATCGCAGTAGGTATGGCAACAAACATGCCTCCGCACAACTTAACTGAGGTGGTGAATGGAACAATGGCCTACATTGATAACAGAGATATTGAAATTTCTGAATTAATGGAGCACATTAAAGCACCTGATTTTCCAACGGGAGGTATTATATATGGATACGAAGGTGTAAAAGATGCTTTCGAGACTGGAAAAGGGAAAGTGGTGATGAGAGCGAAAGCGGTGATCGAAGAAATTCGTGAAGGCCGTGAAGCAATCATTGTTACTGAAATTCCATTTCAGGTAAATAAAGCCGACATGATCAAGAAAACTGCCGATCTTGTAAATGAAGGTAAAATCTCTGGGATATCTGATTTAAGAGATGAGTCTGATAGAAACGGAATGCGAATTGTTTATGAATTAAAAAGAGATTCAATTCCTAACGTTGTATTAAATAAATTATTTAAGTATACACAGTTACAAACTTCATTTTCAGTAAATAACATTGCTTTGGTTGCTGGTCGACCAGAGATGCTGAACTTGAAAGATATGATTCATCATTTTGTTGAGCACAGACATGAAGTGGTCATCAGAAGAACCAAGTATGAATTAAGAAAAGCTG
>JAUHXX010000218.1 GCA_030426825.1 Bacteroidia bacterium
ATCTGTGATTATGACAGTTTACTCGTCTTTGGGAATTACGTTAATCAAGAAATGTTGTATAAAGATACAGTCTCTAAATTCTTAGGCTGTGATACTATTTTTCAGACTTATTTAGAAGTTCGATCAAGTTACCAATTACCCATTTCCGATACTTTAAACCTCTGTGATGGAGATAGTCTTCTAATTTCAAGTGAATATCAATCGACAACTGGCCTTTATGCAGATACTCTCCAAACTGTGTTTGGATGCGATTCGATAAAACCCATCTATTTAAATATATACAGCCCAGTGGCTGTGCAGCAATTGACTGATTTGATTAAATGCACAAATGATAGTGTTTTGGTTTTTGGGCAATATGAACAACTAGCTGGAACATACGCTCAAATTTTGGTTAATAATAATGGCTGCGATTCTATTATTCAAGTTGATTTAATAGACTTTCCGAACATTCCGATTCAGCCATTGCCTAATCAATACATTTGTGATGGTGACAGTGCAATAATATTTGGTTCGTTTCAAACCCTGGAAACTGTTTACTATGACACTTTGCCATCTGTTAATGGCTGTGATTCAGTAATTAGTCAAGAGATTATTTATTATCCATATTATCCGCTCGTATATACCGGACAATCATTGATTTGTGATGGCGACAGCCTTTTGATTTTTGGACAATTTCAACACATGCCTGGGTATTATTACGATACTCTGCAGGATGGGAATGGTTGTGATTCTGTTATTTACAAGGAGCTTGTTGTTCAACAAGCCTCGAATACTGTTGATGATGTTACGTCATGTGATTCATATACTTGGATTGACGGGAATACTTATTCCTCTAATAACAATACTGCCTCGGTTGTTTTAAGTGATATTCATGGTTGTGATAGCACGGTTACGCTAAATTTGAATATTATTCAAATAGATAACAGTATAAGTTTAAATGGCTTCGTTTTAACAGCAGACATGACAGGAATGAATTACCAATGGCTAGATTGTGATAATAATATACCGATATCTGGTGAGTTCAATCAATCATTCGCACCAAGCATAAATGGTAGTTATGCTGTAATTATTAGTCAGAGTGGATGTGCAGACACTTCATTGTGTATCACGATTGAAGGTTTAGGAACCAATGAAAATGGCCTTTTTGATGATGTTTCAATAACTCCTAATCCCACAAAGGATAAAGTAAAAATAAATTTTGGGGAAGTGAACAATGCAAAAATATATGTGTATAATCCTTTAGGGCAACTTGATGAAACTAGCAAACCAACTTTTATCGAATTGCAAGGTGTTTCTGGGATTTATTTAATAATATTAGAATTTAACGAACAAAAGAAAACATTCAAAGTGGTGAAAGAATAAACAAAGATCACCCTACCCACTCTGCCAAATCGAACCTTTACCAAAGCTATTTAACACTTCGACTCCATTGCATTTCGCTCAGTTCGGCGCATAAGCTTGGTCCTATGATAAGCTAAAATGATTGTTTTATATCGACCAAGAATACCATGACGTGCACTCACAAATCTATTGCTTGATTACTTTTATCATTTTACCTGGCTCCTTTGGCATAATGAACTCTAGATAATAAACTCCTTGAGCTTCTCCTAGTTCTAAACTTATTTCATTTTGATTAACCTCGGTTTCACTAATCACTTGTCCCAAGACATTATATATTTTAATAGAAGAATAATCCGAAATATCTGAGAACACTATATTGATCTCTCTATTAGTTGGATTTGGATAAACCTGAAATTGAGAGTCAATATATTTCTCAATACCCACCCCGTCAACTATAAAGCAAGTTGACGTATCTATACATCCCGAATTAGTTATTTGTACAGCATAGCTTCCGTTTTGCATGCCCCCCATATTTTGACCTGTTTGATTTAATAAAATAGCGAAATTGCTATCACAATCTAACCATTGATATGACACATTACTCATAGGTGGTTGATTTGACATTAAAGTGTCGGTTTGGAAATTTATTGTATTATCGATTAAAATAGGTTGAATCACTTCTTTAAAAACACTATCGCAACCTTGTGCAGAAAAATAATTACTTGAATATGTAAACGTATTAGAAAACCCATTAATCGTTGTTCCATCATTAAATGTATAAGAATCAGAGCCACACAAAATAATGGTATCAACAATTTCATAATCTGGGACAGGTAACAAAACTGTTGTAATTACGCTGTCACAACCTAAATTTGATTGTAAACTACTGGTTTGAGTATAAATTCCTGAAACACCTTGAATCATACTCAGATCAGGAAAAACATATTGTTCATTCTGACAATGATACACTGAATCAGTATTATCAAATAAGGGATATATTGTTAATACACTGGTTATTGAGCTATCACAACCATCAATGGTTGTAAAGTTGCTCTGGTAAGTTATTGGACCAGAAATCGAATCTTGAAAAGTTCCATCTGGAAAAGTGTAATCTGAAAATTGACATAATTGCACGGAGTCAGTTGAAGAATAACTTGGAAGAACATAAAAATTTTTGATACTAATACTGTCAATACCGTTTTGAGCAATAAGAGCCAAAGTATCCGGAAAGTCATTGACTAAATTTGGAATGACCGTTCCATTTTGAAGTGTAACACTACTATTGTAGCAAACCGCTGTGTCTGTTTTTACTATATAAGAAGGTAAAGAAATTAACCCGCAATCCTTTCGGAACTTAGTGACCCAGGCATCATAGTCTTGTGTTGGTTGAATAGTATCTCCAAATTCATATATATCAGGATATATAAATTCATCAGAGCGACTAATATAAAAGTCGATATTATTTTTTTGAATGAATCCATGGAAAAATTGAAGTTTACTATTAGAACTGCTTTCGCCACTTTCATAAATTTCGTGAATAATTCCTGAAGTATCATATTTTGCCATGAAATAATCAGCCGCCTTAATCGTAAGGTCAATAAAAGAACTATCAGGATTGTAAAATTGTACGCTTGCAGGATTAGGAGTAAAGGTATTGCCAATAGTGTACAAATCATTTCCAACTAACAAAATTTCACGACCAAAAGCCTTATTCCCAAAATTACCTCTTACCCATAAACATAGGCCATCTGAATTCACTTTTGCCACAAAATAGGGTCCCCCATTGTGAGAAACCACGCTACCATCAGTGTTCAAAAATGAATGTGTATTGTATCCCTCATAACAACCATTATCACCAATAATATAAGTGTTTCCAGAACCATCTGTCACAAAATCTCTAGGAAACGTACTTGGACTTCCTGAATTAGTCGTTGTTAAACTCTTTAAATTCCACTGCAAGACTCCATTACTATCAAGTTTAACAATAAACATTTTACTTCCTATGTTGTTACCTGGTGAATAATCCATAAACGTGCCTGCTGGATTGTTGGTTGTATAAAGTGTTATATTATGTTCATACGAACTCGCCAAATAAACATTGTTCGAATCGTCAAAGTCTACTTTCAGAACGACAATATTGTTTACATGATTAATCAATATAGGAATGTCCCATAATAAAAGACCATTCTTATCGAATTTGGTTAATCCATAATTCTCTCCAAACGAGGGTGCTAAAGTATCTTGTGGAACGCCATTGAAATACACTGGAATATAAGAGCTTTGGGAATGCCGTTCTGAAGTAATGATTAGGTTGTCTGAATTGTCCACTTCAATATGATTAGGATAAAGTCCATAAGAAGTCCGTGTCCAAATTAGTTTTCCTGTTGAATCGACTTTAATAACCCTTCCCAAACCATACTCTGTTAGGGTTGTATCACCCTGATTATCAAGGATAAAATCATCAAAAACACCGCAAAAAATAATATTTCCGTCATTATCTTCAACTGCAGATTTGATCGAAAACCTATCGTAACCTCCTAAACCTGCTGCAGGACCATAGCTTTCGCTGTGGATACTCCACTTTAATACTCCATTGTTATCGTATTTGCTAAGGTACCCTCCTTGACCAGGCATATATAAAGAATCCCCAAAAGTGCTTGCAATATTTCGGTTATAAAATGTTCCAGTGATTATATAACCAGAACTTACATTGACCAGTGAAGTTATATCGGGATAATAATAACCTGGCCATGGAAGATCAGGTGCGTTAGAAATATTCACCCAGCACGAATCATAAAATGCAGGTGGTGAATAGATTGTTGGTCCTGGCTTTTGAATCGAATCATAGCAGCCATTATTTGACCAGCATTTTAATTTAACCATCTGATTTCCAGTATTCGAAAAAGAATTTACTGGATTTGCCAAGGAACTTTGATTAAATAATGATCCTGATGGAAATTCCCAAAGATAATTACTGGCTTGAAAACAATTTTCAAAAAAATCGATTAACTCATTTTGTTCAGCGTTAAGAGTGCCAGAATGAAGGTCTGCCTTTGTTTTTTCAACTATAATAAATATGCTATCTGTGAACAGAGCTTTACAATCGGCAATTGAACTATTCGCTGAGATAATATAGCTTCCTTCTTCAGAAATTAGTCCAGTTGTAAATTGAATTTGACTTCCGTTCCCATTTACTGAAGACCCGTAAGTTTGTTGATTCCAGGAATTCTCAATCTCATAATAGGTGCTCAATTGTGATTGGTCAACTGTTATATCGACTGTCTCGGCTTTACATAGAATTGTATCGCTCAAGACAAATGGTTTGTCGATATGTGGCGTATCAACAACGTTTACATAAATAATAGAAGAATCTGTACCACCAAGACCAGTACCTATGAATTTATATTCATATACTCCGGTTGTTGATTTGTTCTGTGATATATTGTTGCAACTAGTACTAAATTGCACCCCATCCACGTACCAATTGCAAGAAGTAGACGATCCAGATTCAACTTGAATGGTGAAATTGGTGTTCACACAGCCTCCATTAGAGTTGATAGCAACAACTGGTAAAGGATCACCCCCATTATTATTAGTTGACAAGAGGATTCCGTTTTTACCGCAAGCGTATATTATATTACCTACAGGATGATGCCAAAAATCTACAATTGAATGTTGCATTGAAGATGGTTGCCATTCTAACGTTGATGAAAAATGAGTGTGTCGAAAAATTCCATGATCAGACCCAACAAAAATGTAACTTGCATTCTTTAGAATCGAAGTTGCATTTAAAGGTCCGTTGGAATATAATGGAGATGCGGTAGTTTGACCGTTGGTGGAGTTCATGTACCAAAAATCATTACCACCCCCATAAACAAAGTAGTTATTATAAAAATGTACGTCCTTAAGCGTATCGCCAGGATGAGAAAAAGCTGTTAACATGATTCCTCCACTTTCCGTTCCAAAGATTCTTGCATCATCTGCAGCAATTGCTAGTTTTCCGCCCAAAAAGCTTATCGCGTTGAAGTCTAAACTCAATGATGTGGGAACAGTCATCCCCGAAACTGATTGATTGAAGTTCACGATTAGTCCTTGATCACCTACTGCATAATAAGAATTGCTAGTTGCACTGTAGGCAATATTGTTCAAGGAACTTCCAACAACTCCAGTGTATAGAATTACATAGCTCATACTAGGCAATAAAAACTGAAAGATGATGGCCTGGTTGTTCACTGTATCTTGTCCACACGCAAAGACATAATTGGTAGTACTCGAATGAGAAAAACAATGATTAAACTTAGTTTGATTATAAATAGTTGAGTCTGCAGAATTTCCATTTATATTAAAATGAGTCCAGTTTGACGAGCCAACTCCTCCGGTTGTTGTATAGTAAACTCCCTGGTTTCCTGTTACAATCCCATTCGATCCAAAAAACACGACACCCGTTAGATCATCTGAAATTCCAGTATTCATATCCGTCCATTGAGCGTTTGAAATAATTGTTTGAATTACTGCTCCTAACAGAAAAATGAGCCTATATAAGTTCTTGATGTACAGTTTTTCCATAATAAATTTTGGGTATTCGAATTTAACGAATTCTGAGGAGAAATTTTCTCTTGCAAGAATAATTCTGACCATCCACTCTGCCAAATAAAACCTTACAAAACTATTTAACACTTCGACTACATTCCATTTCGTTCAGTGCGGCGCATAAGCTAGGTCATATTATAAGCCAAAAGAACTATCTTTGATGGAGTTATAAACCTCTGTCTTATATACTGTTATAAAACAGCATATGTCAACTTATTAAATATAACTATCTTAGTTCTATCCAAAACACAGTTATGAAAAAAGCACTGGTTTGTTTAATTTCCTTATTATCGATTTCTATTAGTTACGGTCAAAATTGGTCTGGTGTGATTCATTTTGATGGATCGAACATCACAGGGAATGCTGTTGATATAGATCAACACGGTAATTATATTGCTTGTGGCTCATTTAATTGGACGCTTGATTTAGGAGATACTTTACTTGATGCCGGAGGATCAGATACAAGAGGGTTTATTGTAAAATATGATTCCTTGCAAAATCTTCTTTGGGCTTATCTTCTACCTTCTGTATCAGGCAATAACTCTGTTTCAGATGTAAAGTTTGACAATAGTGGAAATATCATTTTTGTTACAGGATGTTCCCAATCTGTAGAAATTATGCCGGGAGTTTAT
>JAUHXX010000219.1 GCA_030426825.1 Bacteroidia bacterium
ACGGACAGAACCTAAAAGTCAGGATACAATCAAGTTTAGAAGGCGGCTCAAAAAAGAGTTCGATAAAAATTATAAAAACGCAATTGATTTTTCATTTGAAGGGCTGACGATAAGATACATGCCTCTCTTCATTTCAGATATTATCTTCAACCTAAAGCATAAGTTGTTACAATAGAAAAGGGTTGGTACCAGTACATTGATTAATCCCTTTGCATGTCTTCCTGAAAATGTAAACCGGCAACTCAACGACACAACGATTTTGTCATTGCCAGTATTTACAACGGTCTGCAACTTACGGTATTTCAATAAATAACAAAACCCTGCATTTTCATACAGGGTTTGTGTTTTAAGTGACCGCGGCAGGATTCAAACCTCATTCCACAAGCACTATATTTAAAGGATTTTAAGACCTTACAAAAACTGTTGACCGAATTACTGTCTTTTAATTTGGTCGTAATTCTTGATGATTCAACTTTCGATATAAAGATAATAATTTTAAATGTTTGAAATAACCTCAAACAAAAGTAAGCCCATTTTGAAATAATTAGAATCCTGATAAGTCATTGGTCAGTTTTGAAGCCCCCTGTCTTACCTTCAACTTTTGCAATTGGTCTCTATCGGTTTTTTGTAGTGTTTGGAAAGATAAGTTCAATCAACATCTCCTAATAAAAAACTGAATTTAATGAAACTCTACACACCAAAGAAAGGTATTTGGGTTTTCACGCTCGCGTGAAAAAACGAATAGCAAGAGGGTGATGCGCAAATTGCGCCATCACGGTTGTTTTCGGGTCTTCAACAAGTTGAAAACCAGTTAATTGAACAGTATTTGGAATACTGTGCAAAAATTGGGGCTACAGTAGACTTTTCCGAAATCTACAGTAAACCCTTTGGCAGGCCCAGTAAACACTGGAAATTTTTGACGAAAAAATTGACGCAATTTCACTAAAAAACAAAATCGCAACTATGGAAAAGCAATCTAAAGCTTAAAATAACGGAATGGAGATTGGAACGATATAAAATTGAGGCAGCAGACCATTATATCACTTCGAATGATGAGAAGAGTATACCGGATTAATAGATAAGATTGCCTCGCTCAGTAAGGTTAGTTTGGCAAGATTTGGGGCTTGCAGCACTCCACTGCGTTGCGTTCGCCATTATATCGATTTCTGATTTATGAGAGGTTTTTTTAACCACCGTTTTATTGAACTTTCATATGGAAACGAGTCCACTGGTTTGTTAAAGTTCATTTCCCTGTACTAAATAAATAGTTTACATTCTGACGTTTATTTAAACTTTCAGGATATGATTTTTGGATATGCATGGATCAGTACTTTGAGACAAGGTATCAAGTGCTAAGGAAGAACGAAAGGGTTTGAGCTAACATTTAAAATATGTTAGCGACGGTGATACTATTGTGGTCTGGAAACTTGACCTGTTGGCTGTTGTTTGACTCATTTTACCAATCCCATCCAAGTAGCTGCTAATTGCACTTGAAATTTATCTTAACTTAGTTCCAAGCATTAAAGATATATAGATTATATGTGCTATATCCATACGTTAGTGGTCATTAAGAATTGAAAATAATGAAAAGAAGTGTATTAATATTCCTGGTCATTTTCCTGTATTATTCCATTGCTAATTCCCAGAATGAAGCACATCGAATTATTAAGGAAAGAATGAATTCCAAGAATATTCCGGGAATGGCTTTTCTAATTGCTAAAGATGGAAAAATACTTGACGAAGGATATTATGGAAAGGCAAATTTGGAATTAGATGTTGAGGTAACAAAGAAGTCTGTTTTTGCCATTGCTTCTATGAGTAAGACCTATACAGCTGCGGCTATTCTATTGATGGCGGAAAAAGGATTGTTGAACTTAGATGATTCCATCAAAAAGTATATTCCAGAAGCCCCCGATACTTGGGAACCAATTACCATCAAGCATCTTCTCACCCATTCATCTGGGATAGTTGAGGATTGGAGTCTATACAGTTGGAATGAATCAAATGAATTGTTTTTGAAAACGCAGACGGACGCTGACTTTCTAAAAATTCATTTTGAAGAAGAACTAAAATTTAATCCTGGAACAGATGTATCCTACGCAAGTGGACACTTTGTTTTAGGGATTGTGATTGAAAGGATAACTGGTGAATTTTATGGAGCATATCTTGAAAAGAATATCTTCAGGCCTTTATCTCTCAAAGAAACATTCGTTGACCACCCTTACAAGATCATCCCTCACAGGGTTTCTGGATATTTTATCCATGACCCTGATATCATAAATAGTCCAGTATCTGGGCTTGGAAATGGACTTGTAATTGCTCCGGTTGCTCATGGGAGAGGAGATGCAGGCATTCGAACTACAGCAAATGACTTACTAAAATTTTATAATGCCCTCTTTACCACAAAGCTGCTTAATGAGCAATCAAGGAAGATGATGTTTGAGCCCGCAACACTGGAAAATGGAGACTTTATTTCAACAGGGGCAGGCTGGATGAATTGGCCCCTTGGAGGAATTCCCATTTCCGAACACAGTGGAGGTTTTAGAACTGGATTTAGCAGTCAGTCCTTGGTTATTCCCGAAGATAAATTTGTAGTAATTGTATTGACTAATTTGAAGGGGCCAGACAGCTCATATAGTGGTGCCAGTTTTACCTTGACTAAAAAACTTGCATCGCTATACTATCCTGAACTAGAGCGACTGTCAAAAAAATCACCTGTTGAAGACACCGATACAGAGTTGACGAATAGTCATATAGATTTTTTTCAGAGAATAACTTCAAACGCAGCAAACGAAAATGTCAATCAAAACTTCCCAATTTCCTATTATTCTAAAAATTTAAAAAAGTCAATATCGGAAACTGAATCAATTACATTGTTGGGCGAAAGAAACGTGCAAAATAATGGAGTTAATATCTTTAATGTGAACATTCACAAACTAAGATATTATCGTTTAAATAGTAAAAAAAAGCTTTACACCACCGTTTATCTTGATGAGGATGAAAAACTAGTTTTTATTGATTACCCTGAAACGGAATAAATCAGAAAAACGACCACTAACAATGTACATATGCATATGCTCGCTGCGCATCTCACATCATATGCACTAGTCGTTACTAAAGTTCAAATAAACGATCATTCCATTCTGTGATGCACATGGATTTACTTTATTTTGAAACATAACAAGTTAGATGTAATTTTCTGTATGCAAGAAACTGTCCAAATAAAAACTAATCATTTTGTATTTGATTGCCGCACCGAAGGCAACAAACAGAATGAATTGGTAGTTTTATTACATGGCTTTCCAGAAACGTCATATATGTGGAGAAGGCTAATGTCTCATATTTCTGAAAATGGATTTTTCTGTGTTGCGCCCAATTTGAGAGGGTATAGTAAAGGTGCTTGTCCAAAAGGTAAAAAGCATTACCATGTAGGTCGATTGGTGGAGGATGTTATAAACATTTCTCAGCATTATGGCAATTCAAAATTTCATCTTATCGGCCATGACTGGGGAGCTGCTATAGGTTGGAAATTGGTTCATGATTTCCAAGAATCAATATTGAGTTGGACTGGTATTTCGGTTCCACATCTGCAAGCTTTTGGAAAAGCTCTGGTACTTGATAGTGAACAGCGAAAAATGAGTCAATACATAAAAGATTTCCAATTGCCATTTCTTCCAGAAATGAAAATTAGAAAAAATGATTTTCGACTTTTTAAAAAACTTTGGAGGAACAGTAGCGCCTATGAAATAGATGATTATTTGCAAGTTTTTAGGAACCCCAAACAGCTTACGGCCTCACTGAACTATTACAGATGCAACTATAAACATCTAAAGAAAGCAGCAAATGAAAATATACTGGGAAATATTAATGTTCCAACCTTATTCATTTGGGGTAAGAAAGATATGGCAATAGGCGCTTATTCAGTAAAAGAAAGTCATCAGTACATGAAAAACGACTATGAGTTTTTGGAGTTGGATTCCGGTCACTGGTTAATTCAGACAAACTATCCAGAGTTGGAAAAAGCTATAATGGCCCATATCCTAAAAAACAAGAGCAGCTATTGACAAGAACAAATTTGTAGTTTGTTTACAATGGGACAAGCTTAAGTTCAAAAAAAACGATGAATACAGCCATTCGAAAGAAAATCATTGAGGTATGCGATAGTAAAATTTCATCAAAAGGTGAAAATGTTGGACTGTCATTTTATGCATTTTTCAAAAATAAGAATGACAATCCAGAGCTTTTAATGGAAGTGGCAAAATGGTGGATTATGGAAAACAAGCTGGATCATTTTGAGAAGGCGGTTAAAATAAAGGAAATGGTAAAGTTCAAATAAACGATGAAGAACATTATAACAATTATTCTGGCTTCTATATTAATATTCTCTTGCAAACAAAAAACTAAGGAGCCAGAATCACCATATGGTAAAATAGGGACAGCTAAAGAATTACAAAAGGCAATTAAGGAATCCGAAATTGGTGACAAACAGGATTTCGACCCAATAAGGCCAAATATAAGTGAACTTGAAGCCGAAGTAAATAATGGAGGGTTCCACCAATATTTTTTCAATTCTTCAGGTCGGAATTGCTTAGAAACTCTAAAGGCTCTTGAAGAGAAAAATGATGAATATAGTAAGCAACTTGCAGATTTGTTAAGAAGGGCTATTGAAATCGTAAACGTGGATAAATTGCCCAATGATATTCTAATTGATAAGATTAGGAAAAGAGAACTGGAATCATTAGGAAATGATTCTATAATTGATGCACTTCATAGTTTGGATAGGATTTATTATGGTAATTAAATTATTAACTGAAGTTCAAATAAACGATTAATTGATTCTTTCAATAGAGAGAATATCCTTGATTTCAATTTCAATGGATTCCTTAGCCTCTAAAGTAAAAGTAACGGTGATTCTATGGAGGTCCTGCAAATCTGAAGAAAGGTGTTCAATAGCGGCCAAATCATTTTTTGAAGAATCTATAAAACAAAAGAATTTATTGCCATCAACCTTCTCAATGGCAACCATTTCATCTTCAAAAATTCTAATATATTTGACGCTCATATAAGCTTTTAAGATCTAAAAACTAATGAATCTAATGATATTTAAATGATTTTGAGAATCAATCAATCAATCCTTCACTAATAATAAATCCGAATTTCTGCTTTTTGAATATCAATTAAAGGATTATAATATTGGTTTGATTTTTAGCTTCTTTTGTAAGGCCAACATATCTTCAGATATTTTTTTGTCCAAAACACGAGCATAAATTTGAGTAGTAGCCAATTTGGTATGTCCCAACATTTTGGATACAGTTTCAATTGGTACACCATTTGATAAAGTTACCGTTGTGGCAAATGTATGTCGGGCCATATGAAAGGTTAAATTCTTTTTAATTCCAACTGCATCTGCAATCTCTTTTAAATATAGATTAGTTTTTTCGTTGGTGATTTTCGGTAAAAGTGTTGCTGAGTGCGTTGTGACAGGATGATCCTTGTATTTGGTCAGGACATTTTTGGCCGGACCTAATAGTGGGACTCTGACCGAAGTTTTCGTTTTCAATCTTTTTGTTACAATCCAATTATTCCCATCCTCGCCAATAATTAGATTGTTGTTCGTTAACTCCATAATATCTGAGTAACTGATTCCAGTATAACAGCTGAAAACAAAAAGATCCCTGACTCGATCTAATCGTTCAATTAAGAATTTATATGTTTCTAAATTGTTTAGTTCGTTTGCACTTAAGAATTCTCTTTGTTTTTGTTCAAATGTTGGTTTCCAACGCAAAAAAGGGTCTCTTTCAATCCATTCCAGTTGATAAGCAAGATTGATGATTTTTCTAAGCCTTTGAAGATGCTTCATGACGGTGTTGTGGCTCATTGCCTTGGGATGACCCTTTGGATAATAATTAACTAAAAACATTTCAAGATCTGAAATGAACTTGTAGTTAAGCTGACGTAGATAAACATCAGTTGTTTTGAGATTTTTTTTCAGAAACCTGTTAATGTAATTCTCGGTGATTCCAAAATTTCGAATGGTGCCTGGAGCCAGAGTGTTTTCAATTTTTCTATTATGGTACTCCAGTAATTCTAAAAGAGTTTTGGAGTTGATATTTTCACCGTGATAAAGTGATTTGACTAATTGTGGTGTTATCAGTTCTCCCTTGTATTTTAGATCTTGGTAAATACCTAATAATCTAGCTTGAACAAGGTTTAGATATCGATTGATTTCTTTTGACTCTTTTGTTTTTCCTTTGACTTTTTTGTTTTGGTTATCCCATAGGTCAATATTTATTTTTCTCTTGACACCAATATTGGCTCTTTTCCCATTTACGGTCACTCTTACGAAGATTTCCGCTTTCTTATTAATAGCTCGTGATTTGTTGATCCAGAATAGGATTGAAAAGGTGTGTGATGTTTTCATAGTTGTCATCTTAGGATTAAACGTTAAGACGAAAGTCAAATCAACTATGTGTCAGTGTTTTAGAGTTCCATTCGGTCAACAGTGTTGACGATTTGATTTTGTTGACCGATTTGTCA
>JAUHXX010000220.1 GCA_030426825.1 Bacteroidia bacterium
TCCCATCCATTTCTATCCAACCTTCTTCAGGACCACCCCAGCCTTTTATTGTTTTACCTGCATAGAAATGATGTACTAAGGCGTAAGGTCTGGCGAAATCATAATACATTTTTGAATCCCATGATGCTATAAAGGCGTCCATAGCTACGGTTTGATTAAGGAAATACATCTTTACATCATCATCAAGCGTATGGTTATCTCTTCTTGAGATGTATTGAGCAAAAATTAACCAATGTCCGGCTTGTTGCACAGATTGAGGCCCATCTCTCATAAATTCAACAAGAGCCATTTGTTCATCAGTTAAATTAGCTTGAAGTTCTATTACCTCTGCTACCTCTTTTTCTAATTGTTCAGAACCCATTAATGGGGGAGGGCCCGGTCTAAATTGACCAGACGAATCTAAGGCAAGCGGTTGAACTAAATACCAATGCGGGGTTAAACAAGACGGCGCATATTTTTCCCCGTCTTCACTCACAAAATACTTTGGTTGCCAACGATTAATATCTGAGTTATTCTCGACATCATTAACAGGGCTATAGTTGGTATAATCAAAATATGCAACTCCGTTTGAACCTTCTGCTGTAGCATATTGATTTGAACCGTCATTTTTACGGATCTCAATTACGCTTTTAGCTGCCAAATTTCCTATGCCTATTGGCGTTAGCGGATCTAGAGATTTATCGGACGGGTCATAACCCATATCTTCCATGACTTCTGTCAGCATTATCGAGTCAGAATAATAATACTCCATCATAGCTCGGTAAGCAGCATAGCTAATAGCAATTTCCTTATTTTCTAGAGTTCTGTCAGATTCTTGGACTCTATCAACTTGTTCAAGGTAAACAGGAATTGCCTTATCATCAAAGCGTGACCATGCATCAAAAATTGAAGTAAAGATTAATCCTAAAAAACGAGAAGAAATGGTGGGTCTCGGTTTGAACCATTCTGTGTCATTTGCAGTAGCATCAAGAGCTACTTTGCCCCATTTGTAGGCAACGTTATCTTCTCCTGCTGGTTCTTCTGTATTAATCACATCTTCTTCATTTGATGATTCTTCGGTATCACTGCCACATGAAAATAGAATAATAGAAAAGAAGATGAATAAAGATGTTGTTTTCATAAGGTACTAGATTTAATCTCTTTAGGGTGATTGTTTGGGCTTGGCATTAAAACTATGAGCGCACTCAATATAACCAGATTTTTAATAATGTATTGACCCAACAATGACAGGTCATAAAAGTGTTTATCAAAACATTGGTCAGACATTAAAAACAAAGGCGTGAAGGTACAAAGCATATGAACTATCGCGGATATAATTACTACTCTATGCCTTACGTTAAACAATAGAAATAATCCTATTACAGTTTCAATAATGGCTAAAATCAAAAGTGAAATATCATTTGGAACTGCATGAAAAGTTAGTAAGGAAATGGTTTCTCCGGCCACATCTTCAGCTGGACTCAGTTGAGGAACAAATTTTAGAGCGCCAAACCAAATGTAGGCAATACCAATACTTAAAGAAAGGAGGATGCTTCTATCATGTTTTATCTTTTGGATAAAATTCATTTGCCCCGGTTAAGAATGAGCCGCTAAATTATTAATTGAGCCGCTAAGGTGCAAATAGATTCAAAAAAATAAATACCTAAAGGTTCACTTTTAGTGCTTTATCACCCTATTGTTTTTCGAATCAAATTCAATTCCGTTATAAAACAGGGACTTAATTTTTAGATTTTTTTTACAAAATAGACCAGTTAACTTGTATTCAACATTAAGCGTATCCAAATCATTTTCATCTACTTTTATTAAAATATCTTCACCACTGTTGATCCGGTCAGTTTCAATGAGCAAGGCTTTACCTGATCCGGTTGATATGATTTCAATTGGCTTATAAATTTCGTTGTAATTTGATTGCATGAGCCAAGTTGAGTCGCTCGTTGCCTCCGGAAGAACTGAATTTCCATTGCTATCAGTAACTTCAAGACTAAACGAGGGAGGAGCAATTTTACAGCAAGAACTTAAGATCAGCAATAGTGCTCCAACTAAATTGATGGGCGTTTTCATGTAGTTTCTTTATGAGATGATGCGTTTTGGTGAGTATGGGTTGCACGATAAGTAGATTCAAATCTAAAAAACTTCGTCTACAAAAAAAGCCACCAGTAAAACTGATGGCTTTTGCTCCTCCTCTAGGACTTGAACCTAGGACCCTCTGATTAACAGTCAGATGCTCTAACCAACTGAGCTAAGGAGGAATAATGTTTTTGCTTATTGTCAGCTAACGTTTTAGCCTTAAGCGGACGCAAATATAGTAGATTTGGAATTATCAGCAAAAAAAAGATAATTTTTTTTACGCATTTTTATTTCTCTATTTCTTCAACAGCTCCACTTTGCATCTCACCTAACTGATAATCACCAATTCTAACCCTAACCAAACGTAAAGTTGGATAACCAACCGCGGCAGTCATTTTTCTGACTTGCCTGAATTTTCCTTCATTAATGGTGATGGATATCCATGAACTTGGACCATGCCGATCATCTCTTACTTTTTTAATTCGTGGAGCAAATCCCGGATCAGGAATGCGTTTGGCTTTGCCCGGAAGAGTCATGTAGTTTTGTCCTTCAATGGAGATGCTTACACCTTCTGCTAGGAGTTTTAACGCTTGATCGTCAATCTCACCATCTACTTGAACGTAATATTCTTTTTCGTATTTACGGCTCGTAATTTCATGACTGAATTGACCGTCTGTTGTGAGCAAAAGTAATCCTTCAGATTGTAAATCAAGACGCCCTATGGCCATGATTCCTTCAGGGAAATCATGCAATTCACCTAAATAATGATGTTTTTGTTTGAGTACACCATTGCTGATAAATTGGCTGAGATAACCCCAAGGTTTGTGAATTTTAAAATGTCGGTGTGAATCCATTCAATCTATAAAGGAGCAGAATAAAAATAAGCAGATTTTACACTTTCAAATTTTCCGTTCACACCTAAAAAGTAATTAACCGAACTACCTTCAGCTCCTACCCAATCTGTCACCATTTCAATTCCTTGATCACTTTTAAATACTGCAATAATCTTATAGTATTCAAAATCAAATTGACCTCCATCATCCACACGCCAAGTGCTCATTTCATTGTATTCTGCCGGGAAATCAAGGTAAACATTCTCTTCTTCACCAATCCAAACTACTGAAACTAACACAGAATCACCTTTTTTATCAAACTCCGTGAAGTACAAACTTCCTTCAGCAAAACTGGCAATGTGTTCTGATTTTTTAAGACTTCGGTCTTTATCTGCTTCAATTTGAACCCGTTCTTGACGCGATAGCTCACGAACTGAAGTTTTAGCTAAATGTTTTCGTGCCTGAATAAAATCAGTAGGAACAAAAAGGACCACTTCCCAAAGTGGTGCTGGTTGACCATCCACCTGGAATAATTCCCCTTCTAAATTTTTAAAATTGTAGGCATTTAATCGGTTATTGTCGTTTTCATTTGAGGTTTGATGTCCTAGATAGTTTAATTTAATATGGCCATTTGAAGAAAAGGCAGAAGTAAACTCTTTCCCTTCAAGGGCTTCGGGTTTATCAATCAAAATCAGGGAATCACCGTCCAAATCTGCAAAGCCAAATGCGATATTCTCGTATGCGGTAAAATCGATTACTGCAGGAACATCCAAAAGAGGAATAGAGTCGACCTCAATTTCAATTATGCTGTCTACAGCTTCATTGTTATCATCTAAAATTTCAACGTTTGTTCTGGGTTCGGATCCGCATGAGAACAGAAACAAAAGGGGCAAAAAGGTCAATTTTCTCATTAAAATAGGGTATTTAATTCATCATAAATATATTCCTTTTCAGCTTCTGGTTGATTTCCGATAGCATTTTTTCCTCGCAAAGGTTTAACGGTATGTGCTTTCAAAATATCGTTCTTGAGCGGTTTGATTAGTGACCTGAGACTCTTAGTATCTGCTGAATGATCTAACCAGGCATCTGCTTCATCTTCATTTTCAAATATCAGTGGCATGCGGGGGCCATTCAATTTTGGATTGTTGTGTATCTCACTCATCATCTGATTTCCTTCACAGGTCACCATGCTAAAGGTCTTTACAATTTCTCCAGTTTCTTTGTCAAGCCATTCACTCCACAATCCCGCTACGGGAAGTGGTTTTTTATCATGCCGCTCAATGAAGTAGGGAAAGGTTTTGCCCTGTTTGTGATGATGCTCGTAAAATCCATCAATATATAAGAGGCAACGTTTCTCCTCAATCGAATCTCTGAATGATGGCTTTTCAAAAATGGTTTCCCCACGAGCATTGATGGTATTGTTCCAAAATTTTTCAGCAGCTTCGCGATTTTTTGTCCAGTGAGGAATTAAGCCCCATTGTGCTACAAAAGGAATGGCGGGTTCTTCTTGTCCGTAAATCAATAAATGAGGGTGTGAAAACCCAGATACACAGTGGTACATTTGAACCCCCATGCTTTCCAATTTTTTTTGAATTTCTCTTGCGCGTTCATCATTGCCTTCTCGCTTAGCTCTGCGGTGCTCGGCATAATGGATGGCTTTGACATCATAACACATACTTATTCTTTAACGAATTTCATTACTGCGACATCTCCTTCTCTACTTTGAGTGCGAATAATATAGATACCAGCAGATAAGGATTTTAAAGAAATCTGAGTCGTCTTATTGTTGTCGTTTCCATTCAGAATAGTTTTTCCAGATAGATCAGATATTGACCAAGAAAAGTTGCCAGTATATGCAGTTAAAAGGGTTAGTTCTTCTTTGGCAGGATTCGGATAAACAAAAATTTCAATATTCTCTAGTGGTTTTTCTTCTACACCTACACCGGTGACACCATCATACATTGGAAATGTAATTTGACTAGGCTGTGTTAGTGAAAAGTGAATTGAATTTTCAGCTATCCTTGGAGAATACACAGTTGAATTAAAGGTATAAGTTTGCCCATCTCCGGGGGTTCTTCTGAAGAATTCTCCATCTTCTATGGGAACATTGGCATTGCTTTGATATCGAGGCCAATTGCTACTAGATATTAACACTTTCATTTTGTGATCATGTCCAAAAGTATAGGCGATTGGTAACAATTTAAATTCATATTCATAGGCTACTCCCGCTTGAATGTTGCTGTAAGGAATATTCATGTCATCAATTCCGTTCGCAAGTTGTTTCGTGTAATCTCTTGCCCTAGCATTCACTGCTCCCTCTACCACAAAAATTTCTTCACCTGTTGGATATACATCTAATATTCGAACAAAGAAATCAGTGTCAGTTGGTCCAGCCGGACCGGATTGTGGATCAGAAGTTGCATAAATAGTGGCAGTTGGAATACCAATAATACTGAGAGAATCAACAATGGGAGCTGACTCGAATTGAAGCACATCAGGGCGATCCATGGTATAAGAAGCGTTATCTACATGTGCATAATTTAAAGGTCCGGCACTAACCCCATTATTCTGTGGCGTTTGAACAATTAAATTCCCTCCTCCAACAGTTTGAACAGGATTATCTGGATCATGAAAATAGCTCAAATCAGTTTCATTTGTACTCGGTGCTATTTGATCAAAATCACCGTTGGTGTGCAAATACCAGGTCATAGGCGCCGTGCCAGCTTCCAGCGGAAAAGTAGGTGAACCGGCCCAATAATTGCCCACATTGCTATTTTGACTTACGCCGTCATTAACCGGTCCTGGCACATAATATCGAATATTTGGAACTTCAGTAAAATCCACTTTCGGATTGACAGGGTCTGATACTGGACTTGAACCCGGAGCCTGATTTGATGGGTCAGCAGCCAGGTCTACATAAAGTGTAAATCCTGTATTGTTGTATTCAATCGGAAAACTATTCAAAGGTCCATGTCCTGTGATGTAGTTAATGAATTCTGAATAAGTGATGTAATAATCCTCTGCTGGTACTCTGATACTATCTGTTCCAACTACTTGCCAGTTGTCACTTTCAGGAATTTTAACTTGAGGTTCGCCTAAATATTGGTTGTCATCATAATTCATAAGATAACGTAGCCAATCTACAATCTCAGATTCAAAAATCGCAGACAAATCATTCAGGTTACTCAGGTCTGGAGCTAGACTCAAATCAGTAACATTTGATGGAAAAACTAAGTCTCCTACAGCATCTGTTCCAATCGTTGCGTGGGTCCATGGCCCTATCACTAACTTCTGATTTGATTGAGTGGCTGCAGAAGTGTTATTCATGATGTGATTATAGGTGTCAATTTGGCTATCTGTAAAAATATCCCACCAACCGGTCAAGTGATACATAGGTAATTCGAGGTTGGTGTACCTGCTGATTGTGCCGTTCGGATCTGAATTTCCGTTAGCATCAACAAAAGCTTGACTCGCATCTGCATCCCAGCGTCTGGCATAATTCGGATACATGCCTGAAAATCCATTTTGATCCTGAACTGTAGTGATCATATCAACAGCATCTTCGTATACCTG
>JAUHXX010000221.1 GCA_030426825.1 Bacteroidia bacterium
CCTTTAGGATTTTCTGATTATAGTAGAATAGATAATACCACAGGCGATACCAATCAAGTGGTGAGCTTAACTTCCTTTGAAGTAAGAAATCAAATCATGTATACTAAAGAAGAAAAATTCTTAAATGGTCAATTTGATAGAACTTCTCTTGGCTCTAAGTATCCGATCATTTCATTGACGCATACATGGGGAATAAAAAATGTATTAGAAAGTGAGTACGATTTTCACCGATTAGATTTGATTTATGATCACCGTCCCAGAATAGGTATGTTCGGAAGAATTCAGTATTCAATTTATGCTGGAAAGATATTCGGTCAAGTGCCGTATCCGTTTTTACAAATCCATCCTGGTAACGAAACCATTATCCTGCAGCGAACAGGATTTAATTTGATGCGCTATTATGAATTTATTTCTGATGAATGGGTTGGAATAAATTTTGAACACAGACTTCAAGGATTTATAATGGATAGAATTCCGCTCATTAAAAAATTGAAATGGCGAATTGTGTATAACGCGAAAGCCGTTGTCGGTCGATACAATAACAAACACAATTCAGAGTTATTATTGCCATCATACAGTAACAGATTAACAAAGCCGTACTATGAAGTTGGGGTAGGTTTAGAAAACATTTTCAAATTTATAAGAATTGACGCCACATGGAGACTTGCTTACCGTGATCATGTAGATCAAAAAGGAGATCAAGTAAGAAATTTCGGTGTATTAGTGCGTTTTACTTCCGACTTTTAGCACATTATTGCAGTAAATGAAATTAAGAGCAGAAAACATACAAAAATCATATAAGGGCCGTAAAGTCGTAAAGGGCGTTTCAGTTGAAGTAAATCAAGGTGAAATTGTAGGGTTGCTGGGGCCGAATGGTGCCGGTAAAACAACTTCCTTTTATATGATCGTGGGATTAGTGAGGCCAAATGAAGGGCATGTGTACTTGGATGATACCGATATAACCAAGGCCGCTATGTATAAAAGGGCTCAGATGGGAATCGGGTATTTGCCACAAGAAGTTTCAGTATTTAGAAAGATGAGTATTGAGAACAACATCATGGCAGTTCTTGAAATGACAAAATTGAGCAAACAAGAGCGTGAAGAAAAACTGGAATCCTTGATTGAGGAGTTTGGTTTAGGGCACGTGCGTAAAAACTTAGGACAAAGCTTATCTGGCGGAGAGAAAAGAAGAACAGAGATAGCACGTGCATTAGCAACTGATCCAAAGTTTATTTTGTTGGATGAACCCTTTGCAGGTGTTGATCCAATTGCTGTAGAGGACATTCAAAAAATTGTAGCCAAGCTGAAAGAAAGAAATATTGGCGTACTGATTACCGATCATAATGTGCAAGAAACACTTTCAATTACAGATAGGACCTATCTACTTTTTGAAGGCTCTATTTTGAGAGAGGGCACCGCAGAGCAACTCGCCGAAGATGAAATGGTAAGAAAAGTTTACTTAGGAGAGAATTTCGAATTAAGAAAACCCCAATTAAAAGGTGGGCAAAAGTTGATTAAGTAAATTAAGCCTCAACTACCTCAAAAGAGTAAGACTCCATAATCTCATTAGCTAATATCTTTTTACAAGCTTCATCAGCTTTAGCCTCAGCAGCAGCTTTAGAATCTGCCTCAATGAAAAGACGAATATGTTTACCTATTCTAACGTCAGAAACTTCGTTTAAACCTAAGTTCCCCATTGATTGAGTTACCGCTTTTCCTTGTGGATCTAACAATGCATCTTTAGGCATTACGTCAATTTCAGCTTTGAATTTCATCTTTTACAGACTTTTTAGTGAGATTATTAATTAGAGACAAAATTATATATAATAGGATAATTATAGGTAGGGCCCACACAAATAAAGTTGCCAACAATCCGAGCGAGATTGTTAAAAAGATGTATCGAATCTCATTTCCCTTAAATTTAAAGTGCTTGAATTTTAATGCAAAAAGTGGAAGTTCTAATAGCATCAAAGTTGACATGACAACGATAAGAGAGGTTAACACAACAGGGTGACTTATAAATCCAATAATGTGCATTTTCCATTCCGTGAAAGGGTTGATGGCATCACTTAAAAGTAAGGGGAAAGTGGCGAAAAAAATCGTCATTGCCGGTGTTGGTAATCCAATAAAAATATCTGTTTGACGCGTGTCAAGATTGAATTTGGCCAATCGAAATAATGAACAAATCGGAATTAGCAAGGCAAAATAAGCCGTCCAATTATAACCTTCAATTCCATGACCTTGAAGTGCATGATTGAAAAACACGAAAATAATGATGCCTGGTGCAACTCCAAAAGTAACCATGTCTGCCAAAGAATCCAGCTGTTTGCCCAATTCGCTTTGTACTTTTAATAATCTGGCTGCAAATCCATCTAGAAAATCAAATACAGCAGAAATTAATATCCAAATTGGTGCCTGTTCAAGCTTTCCAGTTAGGGCAAGAATAATCGCTAAAATTCCTCCAACAAGGTTTCCCGCGGTCAATAAATTTGGTATGAGTCGTTTGATTTGCATCACCACAAAAATGCAGATTTATTATGATATATGGTTCGCAAGCTTGTAATTGATGAGTTTTTGATTCGTCAAAATAGAGTCGTAGCCCAACTTTGTTGTTGCTTTCGCCGTATATTTGTTTAGTTTGAGAGTACAATTTTTTATTGTTTTGAGAGTTTATCCATGAGTGAACAATAATTGTTAATTTTACTCAACACCATTTATGAAAAAATTAGGGCTCGTTCTATCGGTCATTTTTATGACATCAACTGTCTTCTCCCAGGGAGATTTAGCACCAAAATATTCTAATGAGTTTCTATCTATTGGGGTAGGAGCTAGCGCTCTTGGAATGTCGAATTCAGTTGTTGCAGGTGTAGATGATGTCACAGCTGGTTATTGGAATCCGGCAGGATTAACGGAGATCAAAGACTTTTTGCAAATCGGAGCCATGCACGCAGAATATTTTGCAGGCATTGCCAAGTACGATTATATTGGAATTGCAAAACCCATTGACGAAAAATCTGCGGCTGGTTTTACATTTATTCGGTTTGGTGTTGATGATATTCCAAATACTACTCAGCTAATTGATGCTTCTGGGAATATAGATTACGATAAAATCACAACATTCACTGCTGGTGATTATGGTTTCCTATTTTCATATGCCAGAAAAATGCCTATAGAAGGAATGAGCCTTGGTGGAAATTTTAAAGTAATTTATCGACATGTTGGAGATTTCGCCCGATCATGGGGATTTGGACTAGATGCTGGAATCAATTATAAGTTAGGAAAGTATTGGAAATTCGGAGGGGTAATTAGAGACGCAACTTCTACTTTTAATGCCTGGTCATTTGATTTAGATGATCAAATGATTGAAACTTTTGAAGCTACGAATAATGAAATTCCACAAAATGGCTTAGAATTAACCTTGCCTAAATTTATACTTGGTGCCCAATTCAAAACCAACATTGTAAAAGAGTTTTATGTTAGGTCTGAAATTAACTTTGATTTGAATACGGATGGAAGAAGAAATGTTCTGTTAAGAACAAATCCTGTAAGTATTGATCCGCATATCGGGATAGAATTGGGATATGGTAAATGGGTAGCAATTAGAGCAGGTTTCGGAAATTACCAATGGATAAAGAATTCAGATTTAACAGAGTCGCTCACTTTTCAGCCCAATATCGGTATTGGTGTCGGTTTTAAAAGTGTGAAACTTGATTATGCATTTACTGATATAGGAGATGCCTCTGTGGCATTATATAGTCATGTATTTTCATTAAGATTTGGATTGTCCGATCCTAAAAAGACAGATGATTCATCACCATCCTTAGATGAATAAATTTTTGGCAATATTGACCCTTTTTTGGTGTTCAGTTTCAATTGGACAGTACGCCAATGATTGGATTGATTATTCTCAAAAGTATTATTCGTTTAAAATTTGGCAAGACGGGGTATATCAAATTGATCATGCAACTATGTCTGCAGCTGGAATTCCAGTTTCGAGCATCTCACCAGATAATTTCCAACTATTTGCCTTCCAACAAGAACAACAAATTCTGGTTGAAGATGGGGGAGACGGAAGTTTTGATGCAGGAGATTACATCTTGTTTTACGGCCGTAAAAACACGATTTGGTTAGATTCAACCATGTATGATGACCCAGATCACGTTGCAAATGACCATTATCCTCACTTTAATGACACCATCCATTACTTTTTAAGTTGGAACGCTGCAACAACCAATAGTAGAATCCAGGAAGAGACGGATATTGCCTTCGGTTCATATGTGCCAAGCAATTACGTATTCAAAACTAATTTTATTGAAAACCATAATAACTATCTAGAAGGCTTTAAAATTTCGGGAATGTCTTATTCAACCTATACTGAAGGTTAAGGTTGGTCAGTGGTCCCGTTTAACGCAGTTTCTGGCGCTAGTTTTAATGATGTTAACGTCCCAACAGCTGGAGCTTACACCGGGGCAGGTGCACCGAATGCGGAGGTAGAGGCACGTTCAATTGGTTATTCGAATGCAACCGTAGTTACTCAAGGAAATCATCATTTGAGAGTTCAATACTCTACTTCAAACATCACCGCAATTGATACCATTTTTACAGGTTACCAACTGAATAAGTTGAAATTTTCAATTCCTGCTACTTCTTTGGGTGCGTCAAGTACGAAGGTAAGGCATCAATTGGTGAATGATTTGGGTGTGGCATCTGATTATCAATCCGTAACTAGTGTAGATATTCGTTACCCACACGCCTTAAACCTATTTAGCACATCTGTGTTCAAATGTGAGGTTCCGTTTCATTCTTCGGCAGCCAAAACAAGGTTAGATTTTACGAACTTTAATTCAACTAGTCCTATGGCTTTGGTGATTTCAGAAGACATGAAGCTGATCCCTGTTGTCGATAATGCGGGCACTTATCAATTGTTGATTCCGAATGCGGTTTCAGGTAATAACCAAGATCTTTATTTATTTGATCAAGCTGCAATTCAAAGTATCACGTCCTTGAACCCAATTAACGGAACTGGTGATTTTGTCAATTTTAGCACAACAAATTTTGAAGATGCTTACCTACTGATTTCCGGTGGAGACCTAATGACTGCGGCCGGTGATTATGCAAATTATAGACAATCACCTGCTGGTGGAGGGTTTAATGTATTATTGATTAACGAAAAAGAATTAATGTATCAGTTTGGAGGAGGGGTAAGTAAGCATCCTTTTAACATTCGAAAATTTGTTCAATTTGCTTATGAATCCGCAACACTCAAACCAAACAACTTATTTTTAATTGGAAAAGGAATAAGGGAGGGTAATGAAAGTGTTGCCGCTCAGTATGGAACGAGACAAGATCAGAATTCATATGAAGATTGTATAGTACCGGCCATAGGATATCCATGTAGCGATATTTTATTGACTTCAGAACTTTCAGGGAATTATTTGAGCCCATTAATTCCAACAGGAAGATTGGCTGCTAAAACCCCACAAGAAGTAACGGTTTATTTAAATAAAATGATTGAGTTTGAAGCAAACCAAATTCCAAGCTCAATTTATAATGTACCAGATAAACTATGGCAAAAAGAGGTTCTGCATTTTGGTGGTGGTGGCAATATTGTAGAGCAAACACAATTTAAAAACTACCTACAGAACTATGAAAATGATTTGGAAAATGGTTTGTTTGGTGGTAATGTAACTTCATTTTTTAAAACTGTTTCAGATCCAATTGACCCTGTAACGCTTTATGAAGTGAATGATTATATCAATAACGGGGTTTCTATCATGACATTTTTCGGTCACGCCTCGGCAGATGGATTTGATCAAAATGTTGATGAACCGGCAAACTGGGATAATAAAGGAAAATACCCAGTTGTTGTCGGAAATGCTTGTTTGACGGGGAATATTTTTGAACCCACTTCTTTCAGTACTTCTGAGAAGTATGTTCTAATAGAAGATAAAGGTTCTATTGCTTTTTTGGCCAATGTAAAACAGGCCTTTTCTAATAGTTTGAATGATTATTCTAAAGTGTTATTCAAACAGATTTCTACTGACAATTATGGAGGGAGTTTGGGTGAGTCCATAAGGAATACGGTGGATTTGTTAGATGATGGTGCCGTATCTTTTGGTGGAGAAAATGTAATGACGCAAATGACCCTTCATGGTGATCCAGCATTAAGATTAAACCCGCATGAAAAACCGGAATTAGAGATCAACCAGTCTAGTGTTTTTATCACACCCGAAGAAGTTGATTTGAGTGTTGATTCTATTGATGTGAATGTTGTAATCTATAATTTAGGTATGGCAACTTCAGATACGTTCGCAATTGAACTAACGCGACACTTTCCTAATAACGGTCCTGATTCCTTATATACGAAATTGGTTTCAGGAATCGGATACATAGATACTATCGTGTTTACCATACCTTTTTACAATAACCTTGCAAT
>JAUHXX010000222.1 GCA_030426825.1 Bacteroidia bacterium
TTGATTGGTGCACCATCTGTTCTTCTTTCTACAAAATATTGCTGAATTTCTGGTGAAATTGCCTCGAGCATGTATCGGATGTTTCCAATTAATGGAAAGTTTTTTCGAATGGCATGCTTGTTTTGCAACATGTCTCGAAATCCAATTAACATTAATGGACCAAAAAGGACAAACGCAAAAAGCCAATAAACATGATGAAAATATGCGGCGGCAGCAATGCCGGCTGAAATAGCGACAGACGCTAATACAAAAATCGTACGTACCATAGTGAGGGTTTAAATTCACTTAAATATAACAAAAGAATTGAAAGATTTAGTTGGGAGACTTAGTCGACTTCTTTCTGTCTACATGGATATCCATCTGAGGATATGGATATTCTACTCCATGCTCTCTAAATTTTTTGTCAATTTCAAAACGAATATCGCTTTTATGAATCTCTATGTAAAGACTTTGATGCGCCCAAAAAACTAGGTCCAACTCAAGTCCGTTATCACCAAAATGAAGTAAACGAACAAAGATTTCGTGATGGTTACTGACCTTAGGATGTCCCTGAGCTGCTTCGCGTAAAATTTTTCTAACCAAATCAAGGTCTGACCCAAACATCACGGTAACAGGAATGGTAAAACGGGTATAGTCAGTTGCTGAATCCCAGTTATGTACTTTTTGAAATGATAAATGCGAGTTAGGAACTATCAACATTTTACCATCTCTTGTTTTTACTTTTGAAGTTCGGATATTGATTTCCTCAATGTTGGCTACAAAACTCTCACGTCCATCTTGCCGGTCGATTTCAATCACGTCACCGACCTTTATGGTGCCCTCAAATAACAATAATAATCCGGCGAAAAAGTCTTTAAAAATGTCTTGTAATCCAAGTCCAAGACCTACTAGTAAAAAGGCAGTTGCGGTAATGAATAAATCCAAGTCGATACCCAAGCTTCTCATAATGAGAATGATGCCCACAGTAATGAGTAGATATTTGGTTAATTGCAGATAAACAAATTCTGACCCTTCATCCACACCATCTTTTCTCTTAAATCTCTTTTGAAGATAAATACGGACAATGTTCATTAAAATTCTACCGCCGATATATACCACAATGAAAACAAAGAAATGGTAGATGGCTACATGGAATTTATCGAACCTGAAAAACTCAATTGCGAGAATTCTAGAAAGGTCCAAATTTGGATTATTGATACCGAGTGATCTGATTCCAATTAACAGAGAAACCAACCAAATGAACTGTTTCACTAATCTCCAAACCGGAACCTCTTTACCATCTAAGGTGGTGATTGATTTGTCTGTAATTTCTCTGTAATTGAAGAACTTTTTTAAGTACTTCAACAGAATGATGGTGGCTAAATACAAGCCAACAAGAATAATAATGTGGATAGGACTTAATATAAGGCCTTCAAATTCCAATAGTTTGTACAGGAGTATTTCTTTTACTTGGTCCATTTTAATGAATTACTCGACCCAAACTGTCGTTGTTGGTTAATAGCCCGATTACCTTATCCAATTTAATTTGACGTGCCATCAATACTCTGATTTCTTCAATACTTTCTTCATCTTGCATCTCATTCAAGCGATCTATTTCTTTTTTAATGGCATCTTTTTCGTTTCGCAAGCGGGCAGTTTTATAAGAGTAAATAGACTGTTTAACTGCCAATTCTAGTTTTTCTAATTCCGTTGTGGTATATACTTTCTTTTCAATCCATTTGGGCGAAATTTCATATCTATTTGAGACGATATCTACTGCTTTGGATGAGATATCGGGGTCTTGATGTTGTAGAAAAAACTTTTCACCATACATTTCACCTTTCTCAACCCCTTCTCTGAACAGCTGATGAATGGTTTCGTAAATTGGATTCTCGAAGTTGATCCCGTCTTTTTCTAATTCGTGCAATATCAACTCAATGACTGAAACTTCAACTTCACTCACTTCCTCGTTTCCTTCTTCATCTTCTTCGACATGCTCGGTTTTTATCATAAACAAACCGTAATTGAGTAGAATTCGAATCAGATCATGTTCTTGAGATGATATACGATCTGTGCCCTTCGTTGCCGTTTGCGCCTGTTCCTTGTATTCGTCAGGAATCATGGCTTCAATCGGAATGTCGTACTCTATAGGAATGTTATTGTTTCCGGTTTGAACCTGTGTTTGCGTTTGGCTTGAAGAGGATGTTTGAGTTGATGTATTTTTGCTCTTATAACGGCTAGTTGTTTTATTGGCCCGCACTTTATTAACGGCCTGAATAATCGTCTGCTCGTCAATTCCAAATATGCTTGAGCACTCTCTGCAATAAATTTGACGTTTGATGGCATCCTCAATCACCGCAATTGATGCCACGATATCATTTATGAGCTCAGCTTTCTTGATGGGGTCGTTTCCAGCACCTTCTAATAAAACGTCTGATTTAAAGACAATGAAATCTTTTGAGTTGTCCTCAATATAAGCCTCTAGTTCTGAGGTTGTAGATTTCTTCGCATACGAATCGGGATCTTCGCCATCCGGGAAAAGCACAACCTTAACGTTCATTCCTTGAGCCAAAATCATGTCAATTCCTCTAAACGAAGCTTTGATTCCGGCTGCATCACCATCATAAAGAATAGTAATGTTATTCGAATAACGTTTGATCAATTTGATTTGATCTTCAGTCAATGCGGTACCTGAAGATGCAACTACATTTTCTACACCCGCCTGGTGCATTGAAATTACATCTGTATATCCTTCAACTAAAAAGCAACGATCATATTTAATGATGCTGGTTTTAGCAAAATATAATCCATAAAGGATTTTAGATTTGTTGTATAATTCAGACTCAGGCGAGTTGAAATATTTTGCAATCTTTTTATCACTCTTAAGAGTACGGCCACCAAATCCTAAAACTTTACCAGCAACCGAATGAATCGGGAACATTACCCTTCCTCTAAAAAAGTCAAATGAACGATCTTCTTTGGTTTTGGTTAAGCCAACTTTCTCGAGATATTCTAACTTATAATTCTTGTCTAAGGCTTGTTTGGTAAAGCCGTTTGATTCATCTAAACAGTAACCTAATTGAAACTTATTAATGATATCTTCTCGAAAACCTCTTTCAATAAAATAACTTAAGCCAATTGCCTTGCCCTGTTCGTTGTTATGCAGGTTGTAGACAAAATGGTCTCTTGCAAATTCATTGATAATACTTAAGTTTTCACGAACCGTATAGGCCGCGATTTCTTCAGGAGTCCTTTCTCGGTCTTCCTTAATTTCAATGTTGTATTTATTCGCCAACCATTTTAAAGCTTCTACATAAGTGAAATGTTCAGCTTCCATTAAAAAGGAAACAACATTCCCTCCTTTACTTGAACTGAAGCACTTCCAAATTTGTTTGGCTGGAGAAACCATAAATGAAGGTGTTTTTTCATCAACGAATGGGCTTTTGGCTTTGAAATTTGATCCTGATTTTTTCAAATGCACAAAATCTCCAATCACCTCCTCAACACGAGCTGTTTGAAAAATTTCATCTATGGTTTGCTTAGGAATCACCTAACAAAGTTAATGGTTTTATGCGACTTAAAGGAGTAAAAATTTGCATTCAAAATTTCACAAAAAATTAAAAAAGCATATTTTTTTTTCGGCTTAGACAACCTTTTATTTTTTCGAATTGTATTTGTTATAGATGAATGAAAAAATTATTCGCTTAAAATTTAAAATCATGAAAAAACTGCTACTCGTTTTAATCACCTTGATCAGTTCGCTTACCTATTCTCAATGTATGCTAAACGCTGATTTTTCATATGTAAGTTCTGGAGGGAATGTTTCGTTTACGAATACCTCTACCAATGAGCCTGCAATTCCTTATTATCAATGGGACTATAATGGACAAAGTTCAACAATGGAAAACCCTACGTTTCCACAAGCGGCAACAGATGAGGTTGTTTGTTTTACGGTTTATGATTCAACATGGACTTGTTATGATTCACTTTGTGTTTTAATTCCAGGTGATTCCACGATTTGCAACTTGAATATAACATGGACGCAATCAATTAGTGGAGGTAATATTACCTTTACGAATACGTCAACTGGAGAACCTTCAGGTGCCTACTATAGTTGGTTGTATAATGGAATGGGATCTACGTTAGAGAATCCTACTTTTCCTTATGATTCAACTGTAACGCAAGTGTGTTTTGCGATTGGAGATCCTTTAGGAACATGCGAAGATTCAATTTGTGGACCAGTTTATCCAGATTCAACGGGAGGATGTAATTTGAATATTTCTTGGACACAATCAATAAGTGGAGGTAGTATCACCTTTACCAATACATCAACAGGAGAACCTGCTAGTCCTCAATATGCTTGGCTGTATAATGGTATGAGTTCTTCTTTAGAAAATCCGACATTTCCGTATGATTCAACTGTTACGCAAGTTTGCTTTGCAATTTATGGTGCAACAAATCCGAGTTGTCAAGATTCAATTTGTGGACCAGTTTATCCGGATTCAACAGGAGGATGTAATTTGAATATTTCTTGGACACAATCCATAAGCGGAGGTAACATCACTTTTACCAATACTTCGACAGGTGAACCTGCAGTTCCTCAATATGCATGGTTGTATGATGGAATGAGTTCATCATTGGAAAATCCTACATTTCCTTATAACCCATCTGTAACTCAGGTATGTTTTGCGATTTACGGATTAACCAATCCGAGTTGTCAAGATTCAATTTGTGGACCAGTTTATCCTGATTCTACGGGCGGATGTAATTTAGTCGCTTCATTTACACACACCGTTGGTGGAGCATCCATATTTTTCACAAATACTTCAACGAACGAACCTTCAGGGGCAATGTATTCATGGACTTTCCATGGTCAATCTTCCAATCTTGAGGATCCGATTTTTACGCAAGAACCAACTGATGGCTATGCTTGCTTAACGGTTTACGATTCAACTTGGAATTGTTATGATTCAACTTGTGTATTTATACCAGGTTTCGCATCATGTAATTTAATTGCAGACTTTACATTCACCATTGATTCTGGTTTGGTTTATTTTACGAATACTTCAACGAATGAGCCTGCTGGAGCAAACTATGATTGGTGGTACGGAGGACAAAGTTCATCTTTAGAAAACCCTGTTTTCTATTTGGATAGCGGAATTACCTACGCCTGTTTAACGGTTTTCGATTCTGCATGGAATTGTTATGATTCAACTTGCTTCTTGGTAGATCCTTTAACGGCTGGACAAGATGAATTGACCAACGAAATGGAAATAAATGTTTATCCTAACCCAGTTGAGAATGACTTATTCATCAATATCCTATCTGGATCAGTTGCACACCGAATTGAAATTTATGACGCAAGTGGGAGATTAGTTTATTCTGATAATATTGAAAACATGAATAATCTGATTAACGTCAATGTGTCTGACCTGCATTCAGGAATTTATTTGATGACGATAACGGGAGACGATCAACATGTCCGGCATACAGAAAGATTTATCAAGCGTTAATAATCGTAAACGTTTAATTTTGACAAAGCCCTCTTGGTAATTCTAAGAGGGCTTTTTTGTTGAAAATGGTTAAGTTTATAGGCCAGAACAAAGAATGGAGAAATCGAAGGAAAAGAAAAAATTCAATTTTGATCGCACTTGGGTTATTGACAAGGCGATAGAACTCAGCATATTTATTTTGGGCTTTCTTATCGCGTTATGGATAGATGGCGTGCGAGACGATAACCAGGTCAAACAATTGAAAGAACATTATATGGAAATTGTTCAAATTGATTTGGAGAAAGATCTCGAAACGTATGAACTGGCTTACCAACATGATTCTTTACGAGCAGAGGGATGTGATTACTTGTTGACTTGGCTGTTAAAAAGACAAAACTCTGAGTTTCATTCATACGGAATATTAAAACACGATTCTCCAGGAAGGATTGGCCCAAGTTTTGATTTTGAAGAGGGTGGCGATTTTAATAAAGACGATACCTTAGAAATTATTGCTGAGCAAAAAGGATGGTTTTTAGATTCTTCGGGTTACTGGATCAATAAGCAGATCGTAAAAAGTATCGATAACGAGTTCAACTGGTTTTCGCAAGAGATTACTGATTCTGTTCGAGCCAAAATTGAAAGATACGCATGGTATGTAGATGAGACGAAATCAGTTTTTCAACACAGAACAGGGTATGAAGGACTCATTAGTCAGAACACTTCTTCGTTTTTAAATACCACAGAAATTGAATCAAAATTATCGGATTATTACAGTTTTGGATCTTACCTGAATTGGTTAGAGAATTATTATCGTGAGCATCATTATGTAAAGTTCAATGAGTTGAGGTATACTTATGGACCTACTGATTTATTCAGGTTTTTGTATTTGATTAAT
>JAUHXX010000223.1 GCA_030426825.1 Bacteroidia bacterium
AAATTTGTCAATCTCTGATGCAAATACACATTCACCACCATTTTCGTGCATGGCAATATGAAACCCCCCAATTCCTGCGAAAAGATCGATGAATGTGAAGTTCTTAAAGTCTTCGTTCATCTTATGTTCTTTGATCATTTGTCTTCGTTGAAACAATTAATTCCCTAATGTCAACATCAAGAATGTTTGCAATTTCTGTCAGTACTTCAAGCCTTGGTTGTTGCCGGTTTTGAACATATCCATTCACCATGTTATAGCTTTTACCAAGTTTTCCAGCCAACCAAGTTTGTTTAACCCCTTTATTTTCTAGTACTTCTTTGATACGATTCATAGGTCTATATTCCGAATATTTCTGTAATCAATTAAAAGTAGCATTTATCATTAATAATATCTCATGAAATTGTGTGTTTTTACAAACAATTAGTTAATAAATATTATTTATCTTTATTCTGAAAATATTATTGTAGCGTAAGCTATTAATTCTTGGTTCGGAAATCGCCAGTTTCAATACACTTCAAGAATAATAGACTGCACGCTCACGCTATGGCGTGGGCTGTTGTTTGTTTGAAGTGTGGGTGTCTGGCGATACCTCGAGCCAGATGAGCTTCAGTTCCACGCTTCTTTTTTTTGGTTTTAACCACACTTTTTAGGAACTGGGAAGTATAAATTACTTTTTTATGAAAACAAAAGTTTTATTATTCTCAATTTTAATCATGGGCTTAACAGTCGCATGTACAAAAACTCCCGGCTGTACTGATTACTCAGCTGACAATTACAATTCTGATGCAGAAGAAAATGACGGATCCTGTGAGTATTCCGGAGATTGTGTATTCTGGACAGCAAGTCAATTTAACTACATTGATGTAACGGTTAACGGCTATTCTAATCAGATTAGCCTTTATTATCCAAATGGAGGAGTAGATTGCTCAAGTTCTGGATGTGCTCATTTTAATTTGCCAGTGGGTACCTACAACTACTACGCAGAAGAACAAGGCTTCAACGGTGCCTACTGGTCTGGATCAGTTCAAATCGAGAAGAAACTATGCAAAACTGTTTTATTGACACCTTAATTAAAAAAGGGAGAGTAGACTTTATTTACTCTCCTTTTAACTTTCATTATTGGTTAAAATCCCTTTGTTTAAGCCGTCAATGAAGAAAAATGTAAATTCGAAATTATGCAATTAAGTTTATTCAAAAGCCATGAATACCGAGAGTTTTTTAATTACAAGGCTGATGCCAGCGCCATTATTGAACATTCTGGAAGCTCACTTTGTTTACAACACAATGCAATCGTATTAAAGATAGTAAATGATCATGCGATTTGGTTTTTCAACTCAGCAGATGGAGAAGACCCTGACGTTTATTTCTGGTCAAATAGATCTACAAAAGTCCGGATATTTGGAAAATTGTCGGAATTTATGGGAGCCTTGAAGTAGTTTTCCGGACTCCTCATAAACAAACCTTCAATAAAACACTGATTAACAACCCTATAAGCTGAAAAATACAGTAATATGCAGAATTGACTAATTCCGGAAAACTACAGTATTGTCCGGAAAAAAAAAACGGAATATCCCGGAACATCCGTGTTAAAAACGGAAAAATACTGGTTTGAAATTTTAAAATAAAAACGATTTAACGAAGGCAAAATAGAATCAGTTTCGCATTCCCTTTTTTAAACATATTATTATTAATATATTTGGTGTAAAATTGCAGTATGATTCAGTCTTCTAAATATCTTGACGTTAACCCTAAACTTTTTGTGGTAGGAGAAATCGAATATCCCAGCTTGAAAGAGCTATACAAAATTCTTACAGCGGAACGGTTCTCAAAACAACCTTTATTCCAAGTAAGTTTACGCGATTTTGCGTATGAAGACAGTAAAAATAGTTTTAAGACAGATCATGAATTTAGAATTAGAAACCTTATCAAGCAATGGGAGAAATCTAATATTGTTTCCAAAAGAAAAGGGCGAGGTTGGCAAAAACACTCATTCACAGAGCTCATTTGGTTTAGATTAATAATGAAGTTTAGAGAATTCGGATATCCTCTAAATAGGGTGACGAACATTTATCAAAAATTGATGGTTGCCAGCAGAAACCATAGCGTTTTGAATAATATTGCTTTGGAAATTGCCGGAGATAAAACCAATACTGAAGAGCTTCCTATTGATTTCGAAAAAAAAGCAATGGCTATGCGTTTTCCAGGCACGAAGTGGTCTGACGAAAAAATCTCAGAATTCAACATTGAAATAGAAAAGGTCGAGCAAACGGTTCCGTTAGCAGATATTCTGGTGAACGTATTAGCCTTCGGTTTTCCAACATTTATTATTACTGATGGATTGAATGTTCAAGACATCATTTTACATGAAGAGCTGGGAGTTGAAAATTCTATTCTATTCGAAAATCACATTTCAATCAACTTGAACGAAATTGTCTCTGAGTTCATTGACGGGGATTTAAACCAAATATTCATTTCAACTTGGGAAAAATTAGATACTCAAGAGAAGGCCGTTTTGAACCTAGTTAGAACTAGCAAAGCCAAACGAATCATATTTGAATTTAATTCTAAGCAAGAAATTTCTTTGATAATCGAAGAGACAACTCAAACACCCACTAGATTAGAGCGACAATATTTAGAAGAACTTAGCAAGAAAAAAGAATATGTTAGGATCATTGCTGATCTAGCAGACGGACAACTGGTAAACTTTGAAAGACATCCAAAAACAAAACCAAAAAAATAAATAAGAGAGCTGAAAAAGTCAGCATCAAATAAATGATGAGCAAAATTGACCCAAAAAAAGTTGGGAGACGAGCACCACTCATCTCAAAATGATCTCAAATGAGAAATGCAAACAAATACTCAATAAAGGCAAAAACAAATACACTAAGGAAGAAATAGAACTCATTAAAAAACTATTAATTGAATTAGCACAGAACGAAGTCAACGCTTTTATAAATAAGGATTATGAAAACAGCAGTAATAATGAGCCGAGTATCCACGGACGAACAGGCTAAAACAGGATACAGCCTGGACATTCAGGACAAATCCCTTAGAGAACATTGTTCAAGTAATAATATTGAAGTTGTCTATACGATAAAAGAAGACCACAGTGCGAAAAGTTTTGATCGTCCAGAGTACAAAAAGTTTCTGGAATTCATAAAGAAAAATAAAGGTAAAGTGGATTATCTCCTGGTGACTACGTGGGATCGTTTTTCAAGGAACACTACGGATTCTTACGAGATGATTCGTAAGCTGAAAGGTTACGGGGTGGAAGTTCAGGCTATTCAACAGCCACTAGACTTAAGTATTCCAGAGACAAAAGTTTTGCTTGCAATCTATTTGACTATGCCTCATGTTGATAATGAACGAAGAAGTATAAAAGTTAAAGAAGGTATGAGGGCAGCAAAAAAAGCCGGCAGGTTTACGGGAAAAGCTCCAAAAGGATATAAAAACAGTAGGGATGAGTTCAACAAACCGGTACTAGTAAAATCTGATGCTGCCCCATTTATTAAGTATGCTTTCGAAGAGTTTTCTAAGGGACAAAAATCTCAAGTTGAAATACTTGATGACTTAGCTAACAGAGGTTTTATTATTAAAAAGAATCTCTTTTCACTAATACTCCGAAACACAGTCTATATTTCTAAATTACATTTACCCGCAACTGATAATGAACCAGCTTTAATTGTTAACGCTAGACATGAACCTATAATTAGTGAAACTACATTTATTAAGGTACAAGAATTACTATCAAATGGAAAAATCAAATCTAAACACCCACAGTATCACACCAAAAAAGAAGAACTTCCTTTAAGAGGATTCCTTAAATGTAAAGAATGTGGCAAGAAAATGACAGGCAGTGGTTCAAGAAGCAGAAACGGCCAAAGACACTTCTATTACCACTGCAACAATTGTAGAAAAACAAGGCATAAAGCTGAAGTGGTAAACAACTCTCTTCACAGCCTGTTGAGCCAGCTCACGATTAAAACCGAAGTTCAAAAACTATACAAGGAAATAGTCAAAATTGTATTCGAAAATGAATTTAAAGACAAGAATGAAAAGCTAAGAGATTATACAATTGAGATCAAAAAGCTCAAGAAGAAGGCTGAACAATTGAATGACCTATTTTTAAATGGTAAAATTCAATTAGAAGACTACAATGAAATGAAAACTCAGCTAAGAATGGAAATTCAAAAATTAGAAGGAGTTGTAGAAAACAAAAACGTAAACCAAGATAACTTTGAACAACATCTAAAGAAAGGCTTAGGAGTTCTCAGAAACTTAGATAACATCTATGACAAGAGTGACTTAAACGGAAAACACAAACTTCTTGGTTCGACTTTTAGCGAAAAACTAGTTTTTGACGGAAAAAAATGTCGAACCGGAAAAATCAATGAAGCCGTTTCTCTGATTCTCAATATTGACAAGGCTTACGAAGGGAATAAAAAAAGACAAGCCGATAAAAAAATCGACTTGTCTAGTAAAGTGGGCCTTACTGGATTCGAACCAGTGACCCCCTGCTTGTAAGGCAGGTGCTCTGAACCAGCTGAGCTAAAAGCCCCCACGGTGTTTTGGCAAGTTGTCTTCTTGGCTAGTGACCCTCCCGACAAGTCGGGATGTCTGAACCAGCTGAGCTAAAAGCCCCCACTGTGCATTGCTTCAATGCGGGTGCAAATATAATTCACTTTTTTAAATAGTCAATGATTAATTGAAAATTTTTTTTAAAGTTTTTTTTAATTGACTAGGGTTCAATTATTTTATTTATTTCTTCCTCAGTTTTTTCTAACTTCTCACGACAATAATCCACTAAAGCTTTCGCTTCTTTCACCTTTTCAGCCAGATTATCTATTTTAATTTCTTTGCGTTCTAACAAATTTACAATTTCTTGTAGGCGCTCAAGCGCTACCTCGTATTTTAAATCCTTCTCAATTTTCATTTTTCTTATTTCTGTCAATTTTTTCAATCGTACTTGTTATCAAACCAATTGATGACAAGGTCTTCATTTCTTTACCTACAACATCCAAGGTTGACTTATTTATATCAATATCCTCCACAGTTGAAATTGTATATCCACTTTCTAATAACCGTTGAGGATTCAACATATCCAATAATTCACCTAAATTTTCTAACTCTACTTTTCTACTGTCAAAATAATTACCAGATGCCGTTAGCAATCGATCCAATTTAGACGGTAATTGCGTATCCAATTCCAAGGCAATTGTATTTTTACTAGCCGATTTCACCTTATCTCTAATTAAATCTACTTGCAATTTTTCATCTTGAAGCGCTGCTAAAAAACCGTTTTGTAATTCATGCGCCTGATCTTTCAAAGCCCATTGATACTCCAACAAAAACTGTTTACTGTTATGCAGCAGGTACTGATGGACATGATAAAACTCATCCTTCAATCCTCCCAACATTCCCCGTGAATAATTAATAATAGCATCAAACCCACTTTTTAATTCAGCTGAAAAGGTTCCAATCTGGATGTACAAAAATTCAGCGGCTGCTGTGGGCGTGATACACATTTTTCTGCAAACCAAATCCGCTACAACCTCATCATACTCATGTCCTATCCCGGTAATAACCGGAACTTTGGTTAAGCATATCTCTTTAGATAAATCGTAATTATTGAAAACATTCAAATCCATTTTACTTCCCCCACCTCTCAACATTACTATTGCATCTACATCATAAGAACGTGCCTCTTTCAAAGCTTCAATCAATTCAGCTGCTGCCTTGTCACCCTGAACGCTTGCTTGAAATTCTTTGATTTGAAAATTTCTATAGACAGTGTTATTGGTCAACTTCGTTACAAAATCTCTATATCCAGCTGTACCGGCCGATCCTATTAAAGCTATTTTTTTTGACAGTACAGGAAGATATAATTCCCTTTGTAAATCAAATAGCCCTTCAGCTTTTAACTTCTCAATAGTCTCTTGCTTTTGTTTTTCGATCTCTCCAAATGAAAAAGATGGATCTATATCCAACACATTCAGTTTCAGTCCATAAATTTTATGATACTCAATTCTCATTTGGAATAGTACCTTATTACCTGCGACTAAAATGTTTTGGTAATCAGCACCTAATGAAGTCTTAATTTTCTGAACCGCCGAAGACCATATTGTAGCCGACATCAATGCTGTAGTTCTGCCTTCATCACTATCAACCAACTCAAGATAAACATGCCCCCCTTTTTCGTTCTTTTTTGCGACTTCGGCTATTACCCAATAGCTTTTAGATCCAAAATTTGAAAGAATGAAATTCTCAAGTGATTGCGTCAATTGAGCAAGGGAAAATATTTTTTTATCTGCTTGGATAAATCAAAAATACCAGAATTCAAGGAGTAATCACGATTAATCAAAA
>JAUHXX010000224.1 GCA_030426825.1 Bacteroidia bacterium
AGACGGCAGTAGTAATGTTTTACTTTCTGGATCAGGCTATTCAGACGTGGCTGGGGGAGAATTAATTACTGTAAACACCTGTTTAGATCCAGGTTGTTATGACTTTATTATAAATGATTCTTACGGTGATGGAATGTATGGTTCGCAATGGGGCGGCTGCTCAATTGATGGAACTTATGACATTACTCAAGATGCAACTGCAACTAACTTAGCTACGATTCAAGCTGTGAATTCTGATTTCGGCACACAAGAAATCAATAACTTTTGTGTGGTTTCACCATGTACAGGAACATTAAGTGAATCACATGTTGATGTGAGCTGTAACGGAGCTTCGGATGGATCAGCAACAATATCTGTGACAGGTGGAAATGCGCCATTCACTTACGATATTGGCTCTGGCCCTCAAGCCTCAAATACGTTCAATGGCTTAACAGCTGGAAGCTACACGGTAACTGTAATTGATAATGGCGCCTGTTCAAACACTATTAATGTTGTTATTTCTGAACCTTCTGCTCTTGTAATTGATGCTATCAATACAGTTGATGAAACTTGTGCAGGAACCAGTGATGGATCAATTAATTTAACAGTAAGCGGAGGAATGTCACCATATCAGTACAGTATTGATTGTGGTACGGTATTTCAAAGCGGTGCATCATTTAACGGCTTAAGCCCTAATACTTACAGCGTAACCGTTTCAGATGCTAACGGCTGTTCGACAATTTGTACCTCCGCAACTATCCAAACCGGATCTGGTGTTACGGGATCAACAAATGTTACCAATATCTCTTGCAACGGAATGACTGATGGAAGTATTCAAGCAGTAACCACAAATGGTACAGCTCCATTCACCTACAGTATTGACGGAGGGGCAACAACCCAAGCAAATGATTCTTTCACCGGACTTAGTGCTGGACCTTACACCATCACAATAACTGATGCAAACGGATGTACTGGAACAGTTAATGGCACCGTGACCGAGCCTTCAGTTATCACCGGGTCTTCATCTGTTACAGATGAATTATCTGGAAATGACGGCGCCATTGATATTACTATATCAGGAGGAACAGCTCCATACACCTACTCATGGGGAGGAACTGGAGGATTTACTTCTAGTTCTGAAGACATTTCAGGATTAACCACGGGCACCTATACTGTAGTAGTAACTGATGCAAATGGTTGTACATTCCAAATCACAGATATCTTTGTTGACTCATCTGTAGGACTATTAGAAAATGGATATAGTTTTAGTATATATCCAAATCCATCTAATGGAACATTCAAATTGGAATTACTCAACTTTGATGATGCAGTTGAACTGAGCATAGTTGATGTAACCGGAAGGTTAGTTTATCAATCTAGATTATCTCAAAATACAATTTTCGATATCAACATTGAAGATAAAGCTGCCGGCACTTATTTTGTGAGATTACAATCTGGAGACTATCAAACGGTAAAACAAATAATAAAGCATTAAGATTAATCACTTCATTGAAGCCTTCTTGCGAAATCAAGGAGGCTTTTTTTATGCCCAATTATCAATTAACTTTAGCACCTCTTCCCAACTTTTCAACCTGATTTCTTTTTTTTGACCAACCCAATAAGTAGTTGATTCAGTAAACTTCATATCAGAGTTTAGCTCTGAAGTTGTTTTACGATAAAAACAAAACTCATCTTTTTTACCTTCTATTTGTATATACAGTAATCCTTTCTTTTTTCGAAATGAATACTGGTTTACAGTTAAGCCTTTATTCGATAATAGCTGAGAGATATCCTTGTGTTCAGATTTTAGGAATTTCATACTGATAAAGATAGGATATAAAAAAACAGCTCGAGGCTGTTTGTGTTAGGTTGTTAGGGAGGGTTTTGGTAAAAGTAGTGGCCAGCTCATCTGAGAATCCCTGACCACCCTTTTGCCCAAATCTTTGCCAATCTTGGCATATCTTAGAGACAGCAATCTGTCATTTTTGTCAAAATAAAGTCGGCTTTTCGAACCGACTTTAACTAGAGTTTTTTCATGCTTTGAACCAAAAGTAGGTTGGTTGTAAACATTGGTTATTGCTAACCACACTCAAATTTAAGCACTCATTTCCAATAAATTAAAGCGAGTTTATAAGTGCAGCTTTTTTAGCATAAGTGATGTTAATCAAGAATAAACGATTTTTAACGATTACAAAAAAACCATCTAGTAGAACTAGATGGTTTAGTTTCATTCAAATTAATTAGAACTACATCTTCAAAATGATAAACTCAGTACGTCTATTCATTTGGTGTAATTCATCATATCTCTTACGATCTGAAGATTTAAAAGAATTAATGTAGTCCTCTTTTAATTCTATTTCAGATCCATCATCTAAAATGAGTTTATTCGGCTTGTACTCTCCATAACCCTTACCGTTAATTCTGTCTGGATTAGAGATTCTCTCTTTGATATAAGCAGCAGAAGCTTTTGCTCTTCTATCTGATAATGATTCATTTGATTTATCAGAACCTCTTGAATCGGTATGCGAACCTAACTCAATCTCCATTTCTGGATTTTCGTTCATGACCTTAACAATTTTATCGAGCTCCAAGGCTGCATCTGGTCGGATTTTATGTTTACCTAAATCAAAGTAAATCGGATTGATGTCAATGATCTTAGATAAATCACCTCCCACCTGTATAGGCTCCAATGTTAAATCCAAAACCGAATGCACTTCATACTTACCTTCTTTATCAAACTCTGTATTGTAAGTAACCGTTTTACCTAAGTATCCCTTCGCTTCAAGAGTCAAGTTATATGACCCACGATCATTTAATTTTTTCTCTTTTAATGGCTTTAAGAAATCTCCGGTTGCTGGAGTCCAATATTCTTCTGTAATGCCGGTCATATTATCTGTTAACTTAATATGCACGCTATCAATCGGCTCTTTGGTTTCCTTGTCAGTGATCAAAGCATATAGTGATAAACCAGGGTCTTTTTCTAATTCTACATCTGCAATTACAACATCTTCATCTGTTGCAGTAGAAGTATTTGTACCACCTGGAAAATATTTTTCTTTATCGCCTGAAAGCGCCCAATCTAAATCAGCTGGGACAAGAAAACTATATTCTCCATTTTCTCCAGTTGTAACTCGTTGTTCTTCATCCCCATCATTATTATAAAGCTGGATAAGAACTCCTGCCAAGATGTTTCCGTCTTTATCCTTCGCCACACCTTTGATGGTTTTGCCAAAAGTGAACGGTTTTGTCATGTCGAATTTGTAGATATCGTCATCCCCTTTTCCGCCCTCTCTATTAGAAGCAAAAAATCCTGTTTGAGAGTTTTGGTCTAAAATAAATGAAAAGTCATCTCTACTTGAATTAATTGGAGCACCCACATTCATCACTTTACCAAATGCTCCATCTTCTTTAATTTGGGCTACAAAAACGTCTAAACCGCCCAAACCAACTTTTCCATTTGATGAGAACATTAAGAATTCATTAGAAGCATGAATAAAAGGAAACATTTCATTCCCTTCAGTATTGATTTTATCTCCCAAATTGACGGCTTCTCCAAAAGTTCCATCCGCTTTAATTTCAGCTTTGTAAATATCAACTCCACCTAATCCGCCGGGCATATCAGAGGCAAAGAAGAGTGTCTTACCATCATCACTAATGCATGCATGTCCAACAGAATATTCTGCCGAATTAAAAGGCAATGGTTCTGGTTTTGACCATTTATCTTCAACAAATTTTGATTGGAACAGCTTAAGTCTTGTCACACCATCTAAGGCTTTATCTTCATAGTTGTTTCTTGTAAAAATCATGAGGTCTCCGGCTTTATTAAAAGCTACTGGCCCTTCATGAAATTTCTTGTTGATTTTCTTGTGAAAATGGGTAAGGTTAGTCAAATCATGCGCAGCTTGATCAGCAACGTAAACATCTAAAAATGGTAACTCATTCCAATTCCATCTTCTATAAATAGACTTTACCCCTTCTCTGCTTGAGGCAAAGACTATTTTATCTTTATAATAAGCAGCACCAAAATCTTGTTGCTCAGAATTGACGTCTAAGTTTTTGATTACGAATTGCCCTTTATCATTTTGAAGTTTTTGATAAATACCAGCTTTGGCTACATGTTCTTTTCCTCTTGAATCTGACACATTCATTTCTGAGAATTTCGCCATCCACTCATCCGACTTTTCATAAGACTTATTCTGTCTTAAAATTGAAGCATAGCTATAAATATCATCTGCCGTGTGACCATCAGTTGTTACGATTTGGCTATACAATTCTTCAGCTTGTGCTAAATCATTTGTTCTCCAATAACTATTCGCAAGCACTCTTTTTTGGTCGATAGTGGCCGTCCCAATTTCTTCATATTTTTCAATAGCCGCATTCCATGAAAACCCTTCGTAGGCTTTAATTGCTTTCTTTTCTTTTCCTCCAGTTTCTTGAGCAAAGGTTAAACTTGCTAAACTGAAAATAACTGCTGATAATAAACTCTTTTTCATCTGTCTTTTATATCTCTTTGCTGTTATTAAAAATATCTAGGTGATAGGATTTTCTTTTTATCCTTGAACACGAAGTCGTATCTCAACATGATTTCGTGTGAACCTGCATTGTATTTTCCTGTGTTCAATCCGTAAGACCAATCAAAAGAATAGCCTAACGAAAATTGAGGTGTAAAATTGATTCCAGCTAATACTCCGATTGCGTCACCCGTTCTGAACATTGGACCAGCCCAGAATTTTTGATTGTAGTAAAACAATGCAGTAACATCAAGTTCAACTGGTGCACCTGCCGTTACCTTGAAGAATGTTGTTGGCTTCAATTGTAGTTTTGCATCTTTGGTTAAATCAAACATTGCTCCTGCAATAAAGAAGTAGTGTCTTGCCTCTGACGCCACTGATCCAGAAGTGGAGTTGGTTGCAAAATCATTTTCCAATAATCTTGGCGTTGACAATCCAACATAGAAACGTGGTAATTGGTAATAGATACCTGCACCAAAATTTGGTAAAAACTGACTTTGTACGTTTTGAGCAAAACTCTGGTCTCCTGCTTCAGTCGTGGTTAAATCAGCAACATTACTTGCCAAAATGCTTGTTCCTCCCTTAATACCAAATGCCAATTTACCCTTATCTCCTACTCTAATTCTATAGGCAAAATCAATGTAAATACCGGTATTTCTAGTTGGACCAATTTTGTCATGCAAAAACGAAAGTCCTACTCCCATTTTATCATTTGCAATGGGCATATGCGCCGTCACAGTTTGTGTGATTGGCGCACCTGGAAAAGAAACCCATTGACTTCTGTGAAGCGCTAAAACAGTTAAAGCATCTCTGGACCCTGCATAAGCTGGATTTACACCTAAGGTGTTGAAAGAGTAATGCGTAAACATGGCGTCTTGCTGTGCGTTCGCTCCCAAACTACTCAAGATTACCGTTGCGATTAATACTAACTTTTTCATAATTCTTTATTTTAAAATCTGGGTGGCTTCGAGAGCCTCAGCCTCCCAGATTTTTGTTATTGTTGTTTCACGTCAAGGAACCCTGAGGCCCTCGAAGGGTTATTTAGTTAAATAGATGTATCCTTTAATTACTTCACTTCCGTCTCCTAAGTCTAGCACATAGAAATATGTTCCTGTTGGCAATGCACGTGACTTAGTAGTCATACCGAATAGGTTGTTACCGTCCCAATCGTTTGCATAGCCGTTCGTTGACTCGTAGACTTTATTACCCCATCTATTGTAGATAGTGATACTTGCATCTGGATATGATGTGATTCCTTTGATCACGAATAGATCATTCACATTGTCTCCATTTGGCGAGAATCCTTCTGGAATCTCTAAGCCGCATGCATCCGCATCTAAGTAATCTGGTGTTCCGTCCTCATCACAATCGTCATATCCAGGAACATCATCTTCATCCAACTCATCCATAGTTAAGATGCCATCATTGTCATCATCTATGTCTTGATAATCTGGAATTCCGTCTCCGTCTGTATCGTCTGGTCCTTGACCGTCTCCGTTCGGATCATTTTCATCTATATCTGGAACTCCGTCATTGTCAGAATCATCATCTTGGAAGTCTGGTATACCGTCTCCGTCTGTATCTGGAGGTGTTAATCCACCGTTATCATCCAACCCGTCTCCGTCATTGTCTGTGAAGTTGTCTACCATTCCATCACCATCTGTATCAGTTCCTCCACCTTCGTCAATGTCGTTGATACCGTCATTGTCTGAATCTAATTCATCATGATCAGGAATACCATCTCCATCAGTATCAGTTGGGTCGGTAGTTTGATTGTTATCATCCCATCCGTCTCCATCTGTATCGGTGAAATTGTCAATGATTCCATCACCATCAGCATCTGGTTTACCATTTTCATTTGCATCTG
>JAUHXX010000225.1 GCA_030426825.1 Bacteroidia bacterium
GTGCAGTGTTGATAGAAAGTTTAGGTTCGATAGGATCAAGCTTAATTGTGGATATCACAAAGCAAAACATTGTTGGATTAGAAATCAATGCCAATCATTTAAGAGGAGTAAAAAGTGGTTTGGTCACTGGGAAAGCAACAATCATTCACTGTGGCCGAAGAACACATGTTTGGCAAGTCGATATCACAGATGAAGAAAATCGACTCGTTTGCACCGGCCGCTTAACTGTAATGATTACAACTAAATAATATCAAAGCTTTTTTCGCATACCGACTTCCTAATGAAGTTAATTATAAGAGTTATTCGGGTGAATTGAGGCTCGTTAACAATCTGGCCAGTATTACAGACAACAGTATTGTTATTTGCAATTTTTCAGGGGATAAAATCCTTGTAATGGAGCAACTGGTTGAAATTGGTCTAGAAGATTTTGAGATAACATTCAATGAATCTAACAACCGTCATACGAGTAAATCTGAATACGATAAATCATTTGAATCATTGCATAAGTCACTTCTTAAAAATGACCTCCAAAAGGTTGTTCTTTCTAAGATAAAAGAAGTTGATTGTTCTAAAAATCCAGAAGCTATTTTCAACGATTTGAATCAAAATTATGCAAGCACCTTTAACTATCTATTATCCTCCTCTGCTGTAGGATGCTGGCTAGGTGCAACACCAGAATTATTATTAGAATCAGATGGGCTAAAAGTAAACACAGTGAGTTTAGCAGGCACCGTGTTACAGGACGAGCCTTGGTCAGACAAGGAGTTTGAGGAGCAGCAATATGTCACAGATTATATTGTAAACACCTTAACTGAAAATGGTTTCCAAACTAATGAAGTCAACGGCCCAGTTGATTGCAACAACGGAATTGTTAAGCACTTAAAAACTACTATTACAGCCGACTATACCAACAGAGCTTCTTTCACGCAAACTCTGCAAGCCTTACATCCAACACCTGCAACTTGTGGCATTCCAACCACAAAAGCCAAAGAGCTAATTTTATCGACTGAAAATCACGACCGAAAATTATACACCGGTTTTATTCTACTGAATTTTTATCAACCCAAAGCATTTGTAAATTTGAGGTGTTTGGAATTACTCAACAACAAAGCCCATTTATTTCTTGGTGGTGGATTAACTCAAAAATCAGATTGCGAAAAAGAATGGCAAGAAACAGAGCGAAAAGCTGAAACCTTGTTGAAAGTGCTTAAATAAATTCAAAGTCCACTCTTCTATTTAAGCTTTTTCCTTTTTTTGTTGAATTAGAGGTCGCTGGATCCCTTTCTCCACGATATTCAATTACGATTCTATCTGCCCTTAACCCCTGCGAAATCAGATAGTCTCGGATTCTAAAAGCCCGTCTCTCTGATAAATCAATGTTGTAAGCATCCGTTCCGTTTGAATCGGTATGCCCAATAATTTTAATTCTTAAATCGGAATGCGAATTCACGATCTTCACCATTTGATTCAAATATGGTTCAAAATCAGGTTTTAAAATATCCATGTCATGATCAAAGTAAACTGGAACGAATTCAAAATCTCGCATTTCTGCGTCACGCATATAATATGCCTTCCACCCTCTTGAAAGATCTCCAACAAAATTATCGTACCATGAATGATACAAACTATTCGTATCTGTCCTACTCATTTCATACCGCGAACGATACATAATTATTTTACCTCCTGGGCTTTTACAATCTTTCGACTTCCACGTACCTTCCAAATAGCCTGTCACTTTATTATACACCAAAGTACCTTCATTCAAGCACCAGATCAAATGACTATGACCTTGATTTTTTCGAATATTTATGTCGTTGAATTGAATTGAGCTATCGCTAGTCACCTCACCGTTTATTCGTTTGTAGGCGTAATACTCTTTATAAGGCTGCTCATACCTGCTCGTCCCTTTGAACTTTCCAGAACTTTCGTCAATATCAAATTCCATCCAGATAGCTTTTCCTTGCTCAGGCTTTTCTAAATAGGTAGTAATTATTCCTTGCCAAACACCTTCTAAACTGTGTCTTTGCGCAAAAGAACTACTTAGTAGCACACAAAATATGATAAAGAAAAATCGTTTCATTAAAGGGATAAGAACAAGTATTATACCTTTTATACGAGCAAAATAAAATAGGTTACGCTATTCTGGTGGAGGCGCAGTTTTAGATCTCCTCTTTTTCTTAGTTTCAGATAAGTTGTAATTGATACCAAATGCATTTGAAATACCGGCTGCAGAGTAAAAAGAAATACCATAGTTAAATCCAAACTTCTTTACTTTCAGACCCAATCCGAAAGATAAACCTCCAGCACCCTTTCTATTCTCTACACCTAATCCGTTTCGCCTTTGATAATTGAACCCAATTCGAATAAAGAAGTTGTCTGTTGGTAAGATTTCAACAGCAAAATTGGTGTGATACGCCAATTTCTGTGCAAAATTAGCCTTAGGAACAGGAATGGTATCTCCGGTTAATTGATCAATTGTTGGTTGCAGAGAAGGATCGTTATAGGTAAGGTCCCAATTCGTTAAATCTGTTCCCATTACACTTAATCTAAACGGTGCATGATGAAACTTATAAGATACACCTGCCAGCACCTCAATTGGCATTGGTTCGTGATTACTTTTTGTAAAACCTTTAATTTGATAGCCAATATTTCTAGCAACCAATGTTGCCGTTACATTACTTTTTTCATCATAAAAAGTTGTTGCAATGTCTGCGCCAAGTCCAAATGAAGAATAGGTTTCGTAGTGTGAGAATATCACATTGAAATTAGCGCCAATTGAAAAATATTTATTCAAATCTTTACCGTAACCTACCCCTAAAGCGTAATCACCTGCGGTAAACGAACCTTCTTCAATTCCCAATTCATTCATCCGTGTAAATTTCCCGTAGGATACATATCTTAAGTGTCCAACAAAAGTTCCTAGTTTCTCAAAATTTTTACCAAAGGCCAACTGGCCATAGTTGATTCCTGATGGATAGAAAAAATGATTCAGAGAAAGGTTTTTGTCCATTTGGGAGGAAATCAAAGCCGGATTTGAAACAGCCAAGTCAATATCATTGTCTTTCACAACATTGAAATCACCACCTAATGCCATTGCTCTCGCATTAAAATCCAAATCAAGAAATTGATAAGCGTGCAAAGCGCCTTGCTGAGCTGAGGCCTGCAAAGAAATCAATGTAATTAAAATGAATCCGATTTTTTTCATCTCCTGAACAATAACGGTATAAATTTAGCTTTATTTCTTGTCAAATAAATTATCTGGAATTATTTGCTCGGGCTTAACCCTTGGGCCCAATTCAATGGCCTCCATATTTTTCACTTCTTTTCCGTCAATTTCGAATCGCAATAAGGTTTTAATCTTATGAAATCCTTTATATCCGCAAGCTCCTGGATTCAACCATAAACTCTGGATTTTTTTATCGAATTGCACCAATAATATATGTGAGTGGCCACATACAAAAATGTTCGGTGTTTTCTTTTCAAATTCTGGAAAAGCATCTTTAGAATATTTATAAGGCTTACCTCCTATGTGGGTCATCAACACTTCCATACTTTCACACATAAATCGTTGATATTTAGGCCAAGCGGCTCTTACTTCGTGACCATCTATGTTTCCGTAAACCCCACGAACCGGTTTAAAAGCCTCAAGTTGTTCAATAACCTGAACGTCACCCACATCTCCTCCATGCCATATCTCATCAACGTCCTTGAAATAATCAAAGATTTTGGGATCAACATGACCATGTGTATCTGACATCAAACCGATTTTGCGCATTATTCTTAAGAATTTATAGCTTTGCTATATGGGTCGTGTGTTTATAAAGTTGGCTTACAAAGGAACAAATTTTTTCGGTTGGCAGGTACAGCCTAATCACCAATCAATTCAGGGTGAAATTGAAAATGTCTTGACAAAAATCAATCACAATCAGGAAATGAAAATTGTTGGATGTGGACGAACAGACACCGGTGTTCATGCCAGCGAATACTTTGCCCACTGCGATTTCAATTTTTCGTTATCTCATGACGACATTAAATTTAAATTGAATAACATGCTGGATGCCGACATTGTAATTCAAGATATTATTGATGTCAAGGATGAACAGCATGCGCGCTTTGATGCAACAAAACGCACCTATCATTATTTTATCCATCAACAAAAAGACCCTTTTGTCAATGAAATTTCTTGGTTGAGATCCGGCAACCTTGATTTAAAGGAAATGAATAAGGCCTGTGCCTTACTCTTAAAACATGAAGATTTTGAATGCTTTAGCAAAGTAAAAACAGAAACCAATACTTTTCTTTGTGACATCACTAATGCAGGATGGGTCAAGTCTGACAAAGGATACATTTTCACAATTACAGCTAACCGTTTTTTAAGAAATATGGTTCGCGCCATTGTCGGAACCATGATTGATATCGGCGAAGGAAAATTATCAATTGATGATTTTCAGCATATTTTAGACTCCAAAAACAGATCAGAGGCAGGAGCTTCTGTTCCAGCAAGAGGGCTTTTCTTGGCCAAAATTGAATACGATTTCATTAAATAAAAAAGACCCAACTCGTTACAAACAAGTCAGGCCTTTTACCGCTACTAAACCATTATTCTATAGTCACTGATTTTGTCCTAACTGTTTCGTTGATCAACCAATAATCTTTCGACCCCACGGTTTGAGGGTCATATTTTAATCCAACAATCTGAACAAAACCTTGCCCAGCACCAAGGGCAGAAATCTGAGAAGCTGTGAAGGTATAAGAAGTTGTTCCACCAGCTACAATGACATACTCACTATTATCAGGACCATCGATACCGAAGTAAACCGAATCGGCATTTGCGATCGAAGAACAATTCAAGGTGTAATCTGAACTTAAAGAAACATCTCCTGATGAAATATCACTTACTGTTGAAAATCCAACAGACGAACTGGCTGTAAATGAAGGCCAAGCACCACCAGTTGCATTCCAATCAACATCTGTCCCAAAAGTGATACCTGTTGGAGCTGATTGAGAAGGGATAAATGTATATGAATTGTTATCGTTTTTAGTTAAAGTATTAGAATTCAAGCTAACTGTTCCAGCCTCCAAATAATTTACTCCTGCATTCTCAGTGAAAACTGCAACACCTGTACCTACCTCAGAATCAATTGTAAATCCAGATTGAGTGGTGGTTGTTACTGTTTTTATTGCAACCAAAGCAGCCATGTCTGAGGCAAAGCTGGGCGTATACGCAGCTGGCTGAGCAGCAGTATTTTGATCATATTGACATGACCCATCATCTTCAGTGGCAATTTGACTGTAGTTATTCGCCAAAGGATCAGTACATCCTTTTTTCTTGCATGAGGCAAGACTAAGGATTAAACAAAGCGTTAAGGTGACTTGAGTTATTCTTGTAATATTCATATCTGTTTTTTTGTTACAAACATATATGATGGATAAAATCAATCGTCTACGTAAATCACCGTAATTTTTATTTTCCTTCTTTGAATCTGGCTTTGACTGATGTAAAATCTCAAAAAATGGAACGAGCTACCTTACCATGTTTTCTAATATTTCGATTATTTTTGTAAAAAGAAATTTTAGGAATGATTTTACCAATAGTGGCATACGGCTCTCCCATTTTAAAAAAAGAAGCTGAAGAAATTGACGAAAATTATAAAGATCTCGACAAGCTCATTGCAAACATGTTTGAAACCATGTATGAAGCGAACGGGGTTGGATTAGCTGCACCACAAATTGATAAATCGATTCGAATCTTTATTGTGGACGCCTCTCCTTTTGCAGAGGTAGAAGAAGGTGAAGAACCTGACCCTATGGCGGCTGGATTGGAAAACTTTAAAAAGGTATTCATTAATCCAATTATTGAAGACGAAGAAGGTGAAGAGTGGGCTTTTAATGAAGGATGTTTAAGCATTCCAAACATTCGTGAAGAAGTCATGAGAAAACCAAAAATTAAAATCTCATACTATGATGAGAACTGGGAGTTTCATGAAGAAGAATATGAGGGGTATGCTGCTAGGATCATTCAACACGAATACGATCATGTAGATGGTATTTTATTCACTGACCATCTGAGTCCACTTAAAAAGAGGTTGCTGAAAAAGAAGTTGACAAATATCTCAAAAGGAGATACTGATGTAAAATACAGAATGAAATTTCCAATCAAAAAAGGAAGACGATAATGAAAAAGATAGCCTATATTTTCTTGGGATTAAGTTTATTAATCACATCATGCGGAGGAGAAGAAGAAGTTGAGTACAACGAAAAGCAAGCTGGTGCTGCAACAATAGATCGCGATAGCTTACTTAAAACTGTTCAAGACTTAGAATCAGAAATTCTAGCGCAATCACCTCCTTC
>JAUHXX010000226.1 GCA_030426825.1 Bacteroidia bacterium
GAAGCCGCAGATGCTCGAAAAGTGAAGCGAATAAAACTGACTATTAATGAGCTTAAAGAAGAGAATGAGTAGAACGATTTGGTTGGTGATGATGTTGTTCATCATCCTTTCTTGTGAAAGTGATGAGGTTGATTTTTACCCAAAACCTAATGGCTATTTACGATTAGATTTTCCTGAAAGAGTTTATTCTCAATACGAAGGCAATTGCCCGTATTCTTTTGAAATACCTGAGTACTTTGAAATCTATGATACAACGGCAAATTGTAATAAAGACATCAGTATTTCACGCTTCAATGCTTCTATGTTTTTGACCTATATTCCAATCGATACCAATTTGAATATGAATATTGAGTATTCCAGAAAGTTGGTTTACGATCACAGTATCAAAGCAGATGAAATTAAAGAAGCAACCATTCAAAACCAAAGCAGCACCGCTTTTGGAATGAAGTACAAAATTGTTGGAAATGCAGCTTCACCATATCAGTTTTATATGACAGACAGCTCGAATCATTTTTTAAGAGGAGCACTTTACTTTAACGCCAAACCCAATTACGATAGTTTAAGGCCAACATTGGAGTATGTTTTAGAAGATATTGATCACATGCTTCAAACCATGAAATGGGCAAGCACACTTGATGGTTTAGACTAACATGAAAATAAACAAGCCCATACAAGCAATTATTTCTGGCAGTTTTCTTTTAGGCTTGTTGGTTCTTGTACTCATGATTTTACTTTGGGTATTTGATGCAAAGCAATTCAGTATACTGTCATTTATTTTAATTCCGCTGGGTGCATCAATGTTGTCTTTTGCGGTGTTTGGCTATATTTTTCAAAGCTATTTGGGAGAGCGAATCCGAACATTGTATAGATTGATTTCAAGCAAGAAATTTGCTGATGAAGAAATTACAACTTCAATTAATCAAGACGTGTTTTCAAAATTGGAATTGGATACTAAAAAATGGGCATCCGTTCAATCTGAAAAAATTGCGGAATTAAAAGCTCAAGAAGAATTTAGGCGTGAGTTTCTTGGCAATTTAGCACATGAATTAAAAACTCCCGTATTTAGTATTCAAGGATACGTACTCACTTTGCTCGAAGGAGGTTTAGAAGATGATAATGTGAACCGGGAGTTTCTTGAAAGAGCATTGAACGGGGTAGATAGAATATCTGCAATATTGGAAGATTTAGATGAAATTTCTAAATATGAATTCGACCGTTATTCGCTCAAATTAAGTGTGTTTGATATTGTTGGATTGACTAAAAAGATTTTTGGAGAATTAGAGAAAAGAGCAGAGGAAAAAGGCATTACTTTCGAGTTTTCTGAAAGTTTTGATCCAATTAAAGTCAAGGCCGACATGGGCAAAATATCTCAAGTGATAACGAATTTAATATCGAATTCAATCTCTTACGGAACAGAAGGCGGAAAGACGATTGTTCGGTTTCATGAATTGGATAAAAGTCAAATTCTCGTTGAGGTAGCAGATAATGGACTAGGAATAAATGAAAAACATCTTCCAAGATTGTTCGAGCGCTTTTACCGAGTAGACAAATCACGAGCCAGAAATATTGGAGGTTCTGGTTTAGGTCTTGCTATTGTCAAGCATATTGTTGAAGCGCATGGACAAAGCATCAAGGTGAGAAGTACGGAAGATGTTGGGTCTACTTTTTCTTTTACCTTGTCAAAAGTTTAAAAACGCCATCCTATAAACAATCTTTATGTTTACATAAGAATTATCAATTTGATTTATACATAGCTAGACCGTAGATTTGTCAATAAAAACAAATACTATGACAAACTCAATCGGACTAGATACAGAAAAAGCTAAACAACTAGCTGAAGGATTAAACGAATTATTGGCTAACTACCAATTGTTTTATCAAAACCTTAGAGGCTTACACTGGAACGTGAAAGGTAAAGAATTCTTTGAATTGCACTTGAAGTTTGAAGAGTTGTACAATGATGCTGTAATCAAGGTAGATGAAATAGCCGAGCGTGTTTTAACACTTGAAGGAACGCCTTTGCACACCTTTTCAGATTACATCAAACATTCACAAATTAAAGAAGTAAAGGATATTGCATCTGGTGAAGAAGGAGTTCAAAACGTGCTTGACAACTTCAAATCTTTATTACAAATTGAGCGTAATTTGTTGAATTTGGCAGATGAGGCTGAAGATGAAGGAACCAACTCACTTATGAGTGATTACATCTCTCAAACTGAGAAAACGGTTTGGATGCTGAAAGCTTATTTGGGTTAAGGCGAAAAATGTCTTATTTCTTTGCCTCAACGGCTACCTGAAAAGCCTCATTCGCCCAGTTAGCTAACTCTTTTTTATCTTCCAGTACTCCTTGAGGTACTTCATAGTATGGCATTCCACCTTTGCCAGATTTGGATTTTAGCGGTTCCATACCGGCGGATTCGTATTTGGATTTAGTGTTGTCGTTTACTCTTAATCTGAGTACACCTCCTCCAATCATCCCAAACATAATTCCATCTCTAAAAAAACCAATTCCGCCAAACATTTTTTTAGTGTCAAAATCATCAGTTTCAGAAAGTTGATCCTGCACAAAAGTCAGGTAATCTTCATTTACGGCCATTAGTTATGTGTTAAATATTTGTCCAAGCCTTCCATACCGTTGTTCAACATCTTGGTCATTTTCCCCTTCATCATACCAGACAGAAAGCCCATAGGACCACCCATTCTGTACCAAAATTCCTGCGTCATTTACCGATACTCGGCTTAAGTTTATTCTTCCTCTTCTTGCGGATCTTTTTTCATCCTATAAATGGAATAAATGACCCCTGAAATAAGTGAAGTTGCAATCAATGGAAGTGATATCCATTCTGGAAAATGCACAAATTGCATTAAAATCAGTTTTGCAGAAACGAAAAGCAAGATGACGAAAACACTGTATTTTAAATAAGAGAACTTGTCTAACATATTGGCTAAAAAGAAATACATAGATCTCAATCCCATTATCGCAAAGATGTTTGAACTGAACACAATGAAGGGATCTGTTGTAACTGAGAAAATGGCTGGAATACTGTCTAAGGCAAAAAGTACATCTGTTATTTCAATGGTTAATAAAGCACCAAATAGTGCCGTGAAAACACGTTTACCGTTTATAGTAGTTCTGAATTTTCCACCATCAAATTCTTTGCTGATGTTAAATAGACGCAATAACCAACTAGGCTTTTTGACTTCTTCTTCATCCTCCTCTTTCAACATTTTAAAGGCTGTGTAAAGTAAGAATGCGCCAAATAGAATGGTAATTTGTTCAACATGGTGAATCAATAGCAATCCAAATCCAATTAATAATCCTCTAAAGAAAAAAGCGCCTACAATTCCAAGAAATAGGAGTTTGTGTTCATGCACTCTAGGGATTTTGTACGAAGAAAAAATTAATGCGATTACGAATAGATTGTCAACACTGAGACTCAATTCAATGGTATAACCTGACAGGTAATTTGACATGGCCTTTAAGGGACTAAGACCGTCAGCATTTGGTAGCATGCCGTCACGATAGAACCAATAAACCAAGCCGCTAAATGCGAGTCCGTTAAAAACAAAAAATAGTGTTTCTTTTACTGCTTTTTTTGTTGGCGGAATTTCTCCCTTTTTATTGAAAATAAAGAAATCTATACATAACAGAAGGGTCATGTATGCGATTAGGATTATCCAAGGTAAAAATTGCAGCATTTAGGATGTTAATTGATTCAATATTAGTCAATTTCTGCTTATGCTGGTTTAATATTTTACGCCATTTAAGAAATCGTTTATACAGCCATGACTTTTAAGAAATTTCAGCCATTATTTAACAACTATAAAACTTGACTTTTTATCTGCTACCGTTAAAATATAGCTGTTTGGGGCTAATTCAGAAATGTCAATTTGAGGATTGCCATTGATTAATATTCCGCGTTGAACAATTCTTCCAGACATATCAGATATCAGGTATTCAATGTCTTCTTCAATACTAAAATCCAATCGGATAAATTCTGTTGCTGGATTAGGGAAAACGCTGAAGTTTTCTTGTTTTAGTTGTTGACCAAATCCTGCAACACATCCCGCAATTCCGTTAATATCAAATTGGCTTAAAAAATTCCAAGCAACAGCAGATGCATCAATGTCCATATTGCCCCAAGCGCCTGGCCAATCGTGACCACCTCCATATACTTTATAATGGATTACAGAAGAGCAATTGTCTCCATAACCATAGCTAATTTGGTCAACCGTAGAACCATCTGCACTATTGATGTCTGCGATAGCAGTAGTATCAACTTGTCCATTGTTATTGTATCCTGACCAATAAGCTAATACTTGATTAATTGATTTAGTCCAAGATGCTCCAGAGTAGGGTACTGTTCCATCATTATCTCCATGGATTTGTAAAACCGGAGTTGGGTGCGTTGGATTACAGGCATTATAAGTTTCTGGAGTCATAGAACCTGTAATTGAGGCAATAGCTGCAATTTGGTCACTTAACTGACAAGCTAATAAAAAGCTCATGTATCCGCCATTTGACATTCCTGTACTATATATTCTGTCAGCGTTAATATTGTATCCCGATTGTATTGTATCGATTAAAGCATCTACAAATCCTACATCATCCGCAGTACTACCAACTGTCCATCCTCCAACATTCCAATGACTTGATCCACTCAAATCAGTTCCTTGAGGATAAGCAGCTATAAAATTTGCGGTATCGGCTATTGCGTTAAAACCACTATATGCCATGATCACATTGTTAGAACTGGTATATCCATGAAAACATAATAATAAAGGGAAGGCCGTGGAGCCATCATACGAAGCTGGAACATATAAAATATAATCTCGTTGGCCTCCATCATGAGTGATAGAAGTGGAAATGGTTTGTTGAGAAAATACGTTTGAGGTAAGAATCAAGCACAGAGTTATTGTCAGTAATGTTTTCATGATGAACGAATTTTAAATAAAGCTATCAATTAATAAGCATAAAGCAAATTAAAGTTCATCACTAATCGTTTTTTCTGTTTTTAGTTGAACCCCAATTCGATTGAGGTTTCTCAAAGCAGCAGATATTCCGTCCACCCGCTCAAAAATCAGACGCAACTTCTCATTACGTTCATTCATTTTAACACCTGCAGGGTTGGTTTGAATAAAAGTGAGCACTTGCGTGAAAATTGAACTTTGATAAAATGGAGAGGTTTGTTTGGCAACAAAATAACCAATCATTTTACCACTTTTGATAACCAATTTCTCAAAGCCTAAACTTTTCGCCATCCAACGGAGTTCTATTGATTTAATAAGTTCTTGAACAACTTCGGGTAATTCGCCAAATCGGTCAACTAATCCATCTTTATATATTTCTAATTCTTCAGGATTTTTGGTGTTGTCCAGATCTTGATAGAGCATCAAACGCTCTGCAACTTGATTGACGTAGGTATCTGGAATTAATAATTCAAGATCCGTTTCGAGTATGCAATCTTGTACAAATTCCATGTCATCAACTGATGCATCTTCGGTATACAAGTCTTTAAATTCTTCTTCACGCAATTCTTGAAGCGCCTCATTCAGAATTTTTTGATACATCTCAAAACCGATATCTGATATGAAACCTGACTGTTCACCACCTAATAAATTTCCTGCTCCTCTGATATCTAAATCTCGCATTGAAATGTTGAAACCAGATCCCAAATCTGAAAATTGAGCAACTGCTTCGAGTCTTTTTCTAGAGTCGTTTGGTAATAAATGGAGTGGAGGGGCAATCAGGTAGCAAAAGGCTTTTCTATTCGATCTCCCCACACGGCCGCGCATTTGATGCAAATCACTCAATCCAAAATTTTGAGCTTGATTGATGATAATCGTATTGGCATTAGGCACGTCAATTCCAGATTCTATAATAGTTGTAGCGACTAAGACATCATATTGGCCATCCATGAAGGCCACCATCAATTCTTCTAATTTTTTTCCATCCATTTGACCGTGACCTACCGCGATTCTTACCCCTGGGCACAGGCGTTGAATCATGCCGGCAACTTCATGTATGTTCTGAACACGATTGTGCACAAAATACACTTGTCCTCCTCTTTGAATTTCGTAAGAGATCGAATCGCGAATGATTTCTTCATTTAAACCTATGATTTCGGTATCAACAGGTTGACGATTCGGTGGCGGAGTATTGATGATAGATAAATCTCTTGCTCCCATTAAAGAAAACTGTAATGTTCTCGGAATTGGTGTTGCAGTGAGTGTGAGCGTATCAACTGAAGCTTTAAATAATTTCAATTTGTCTTTAACCCCCACTCCAAATTTTTGTTCTTCATCAATGATCATGAGTCCTAAATCATGAAATTTGACTT
>JAUHXX010000227.1 GCA_030426825.1 Bacteroidia bacterium
AACGTTGCTGTGCTTCATTTATTGTTAATCCAACTACATTTGGTAAAGGAGTAGCTTCACCTGAATTACCTTTTGATACCACCAATTCAATTCTGCTTCCTTTTGGAATAAAAGTTCCTGAGTCAATTGGGCTTCCTTTATAAAGTTGCTCCATGATAAAACCAGGGGCATAAGGGTGAGGCTTGTATGAAACTTTGGTTTTTATGCCCATTGAATTCAATGTGGTCTCCCCCATTCTTTTAGACATGTCAGTTACATCTGGAACGCAAATCATTTTAGGAGCTAGAGGCACAACCGACAACTCAATAGTTCTTCCTTCCTTTATTCCCATCCCAGAAGAATCGGTAGGTCGTGGATATTGCCAACAAACCGTTCCTTTTGGCCAATCATCCAAATAAACAGAATCAATGATTTCGTATTTCAAGTTCTTATCTTTTACAAACTCATCCAAATCATTCATATGGATTTTGTAAAATGTCGGAACTTCAATGCTTTGTCCAAAATTGGTTGTACTTTTTAGGTACCACTTATCTATCTGAATGATAAGAAACCAAACCACCGCAATTGCTGCAATGTTCAGCAAAAATTGTTTGCTAATAAAAAACCGGAAAAACTTCTTCATTCAGATTATTTCATTTCGAGAAACAAATATAAGTATTCATTCAAATATTCCGCTTGATTTGAGAACAATTGATAAACAAGCTTATTATGCGAAAACAAAACCTTGAAATCCGATTAGGTGTTCTTATTATTCTGAAGAACCTGCTTAAAATTTAGATATATCAATAATACTAAGAGGCCAAGAAAAGATACAGCTGACAGATAAAATAATTTAATCGTTAATTCAGGTTCGAACGAAATGCTTAGTTCAGACTGATTACTTTTCAATTGTACCGCATAAAAATTGGTAGAAACCTCAATTGGCTCCAACTTTACCCCGTTCTCATAGAATTTCCAATGCGGATATTTGTTGTGATTGAAAAGCGCAAATTTGTTTGCAGCATTTTTGATTTCAAACTCAAATTGATTGGGATTTGAATTTAAACAGACTGTGCTTTCAGTCAACTCTTTCTGATAAAACATGGTATCTACCTTACCTTGATTAAAATCGTCAAAAATTGCAATGAACGGATATTCCATCAATTGCTCGATATCACCATTTTCTATTGAGGCGGCGTAAGTTTTAGTTGAGTATGGCGAAGAACCCTGATAAATCGGGTATTTATTATATGAGTATTTATTGGTCCATAAAGGCGGAGAGTTTTGGAATTGCTCTTCTGCCAGTTTTGTGGGGATTTTTTGGTTAATTAATGGAAATCCATCTGGTATTGCAGCAATTCCTTCATCAACAAGTGAAGGGTCAGTATTTCTGGCAACAAATATTGGTGTGCGAATCCAGGTATGCACTATCAGGTCAAAAGAAACTAAGACTATTAACACAGTAATCAAGTGCTTTGGTTTGAAGTGTGCGAAACTTAGTAAAACCAAAAGCATGATAATGGCTAAAAAGCAATCGATAAAAATCATGGCTTCGATCGGCAGATTAAGCACGACTGCTTCAAAATCAACAAACATTTCAAAACTGTGGTTGGTTTGAGAGAAGATGAACAATAAGGCAATCAAAACAATGGTAGCAATAATCCAAACTTTCAATTGTTTAATCAATTCTTGATTCTTTACTACCAATTGAATTCCAAAAATGGATAGGATAATCATGGGTAAAATAAAGAAGATTCTGTACAGAGAAGGAAATCTGAATTTATCTAACAAAGGGAAATAATTGAAGAGCACTTTGTGTAATGGAAATTGGATGGCTATGCTAACCAATAAAAAGAATAGGCTGAATACAAACAGGTAAACACCGATCTTATAATTGGGTGAGGATTTACCTTTCACCATAAAAAACAAGGCCATTAATAGCAGAATAATTCCAAAATACGAATCGTTCAACATTCTCGCTGTTCCCCAAAGTTCACTTTCAACCGAAGCAGCCAACGGAGTAACCAAGGAGGCATAACTCTGAATAGTGTTGGAACCTGTCATTGCGCCAAATCCGGTGTTGGTGTACTCTAAATCTCCCCTAGTAATTAAAGGATTCAATTCTAAGGTTGCTTGCAAGACGACCGCATAAATCATTAAAAAAACAATGAGTAAAGTCGGAATGATGTAAGCCAATTTTTTTAATTCAACTGACCTTTTAGCTCGGATATAAGTGACCAAATAATATAAGGCGATACCCAAACAGATGTAGGTTATCACGATAAAATTTCCTGGATAGCCTCCTGTGACCAATAGGAAATAAAAAAACACCAGATTGAATCCGAACCTGAACTTAGGCTCTTGAAATAATTTCACTAAATAGTAAAATACAAAAGGCATCCAAGCACCGCTGGTAACATAGCCAAGATGAGATGCCTGAGCGATAAAAACACCACACAACATATACGCAATGGCACCCGCAATTCTTACTGGTTTATCCAATTTAAACAAACTTGATAGTTGATAAAAACCTATACCCGCCATGAACAGGTTGAACAAATACTCAAATTGCAGCACGGCCAAATCGTATTTGAATAAAAATGAAAAAAGCCAACTAACAGGATACCATGTTTCATTGTGCCCCATTTGCGGGAATCCGTAATTCATATAGGGGTTCCAGAGTGGCAACACACCATTGTTTATGCACTCCGATAAATGATACCTCCAAGGTAAATTGATGAGCGTTATATCCCAAAACATGCGTTGCTGATACAACATCAGTAAGGGAAATGCTAAAAAGAGTACTAGCAAAATGATGAGGGGTGCCGAATATTTATGAAGAAATTGCTTCACGCTTATTTTTTATCGGTCACGTATTTGCCGATTAACAACATATCGGGCATTAAAAAGAACACCTTTTTATGCGTATACTCTAAATCAATTACACCTTCTGGATAGGGATAATTTGATTCTTCTTCAAGAATACCTTTCGTTGAAACAACCTTCAGGGACTCTTCAGTTTGAATAAGTAAATAATCATCTACGGCATCAATACTGATAGGATCACATTCGTACAAATTCATAAAGGTGCCAAAAACATCAAACAGGGCAACTCCTTTTTTGGGAATCATAACGTAAAGCAAATCATTCACCTCCATCATTTTTGATGGCAATGTGGTTTCGTCAAAAATAGAAATCAAGTTTTCTGTGATAATGACCTTCTCTAATTTATCGTTCATTTTGATGAGTCGTAAGGATGCCGCATCTAAAATCCAGATCGTATTGCCACCGAATGATTCACAAACCAATATCGGTTGCTGGATATCTTGATTGACTAAATCAATGTCTCCATGAATATCTGTTAAGGTATTGTCTAAAAATTGAATCACACTTCGCTCTTCATCAAACAACAAGGTTCTGAATGATTTTGAACTTTCGATTGAACTTGGCCGAATTGACTTTAATGAGGCTGAAAATAGGGTATCTAAATTTTTATCGAATTGAATAATAACATCTTCTTTTGTCAGATAAATTCGACCTAAATTATCAACTGAAAATTGATCGAAATGTCCTTTGATGGTATCTGTAGGAACAAATACTCTGTTCTGTGCAAAGGACACAAAACTTAAACAAAAGGCCAATATGAAACCGAAGCGCAACATTAATTGATGACAAGGTAAGCAATTTAGTTTTTCAGTTCTAACGCAAAGATGATGCCTTTAGTCTAAAAACCGAAAGTCACTCCACCTAAAATCTGAAAACCTTGAACGCGGTAGTTGTACCAACGATCATACTTTTGTCCTGCGATATTATTCAATTGGATAAAAGCTGAGATTCTGCTGTTATACCTATACTCAAGTCCTAAATTGGCATCAACCAATACCGGCATATCAACAGCAATATCATCATCCGCTTGATTGAACAAATAAACTGGTGATTTTCTTCCTGATTCTAGCGTAATATCTGCTTTAGCGTAAAGCTTATCAAACATATTGTAGCTCCCTCTTAGCGTCAATTTAAGTTCAGGTAAATGCCAAGCATATTCTTCATTTACCGGTTTGTATTTGTAGAAAGCAGCTATCGCATCAATTTTCAATTTCTCTTTTGCTTGATAGGATATCGATCCTTCAGCTCCGTAAGCAGTCACCTCATCATATCTCACATCAAATCTGTTCAAATCTATAGTGACCAAACCGTTTGCTTCAGCACCTACCATGTTCACAAACAGGGCCTGATTTTTTGTGTTTTTCATATGGAAAGCTGCATTGAATGAAATGGTTTTTGAAAGTGTTCCTTTGATACCTCCGTAAAAATGAAAGACCAACTCGTTCAATAAATCTGTACCTGAATAGATGTAAGGATTCATTTGATAAAGCGTGTAAAATGAATTCTGTTTTACACCACCGTCAATTCCTACATACGGAATAAACATATCATTGAACAGGCTGTATTTACCTTCAATTACCGGAGCAACTTTCAATACTGATTCTGATGGGTTGTATTTTGGAAAATCAAAGGTCATATCCAAGCCATAAACCACTTTCCATTTATCGCCATAAGTTGAAATTGAAGGACGTAAATGAATGTTGGCGTTACCTTCATTGAATCGTTCAGCTGCTGGCAACAATTCGTCATTCTCAGCATATTTATAAGAATTGTATCTCCAATCAAAATCTAGATTATAGACGTTCTTTTTCAACTTGTATTTGAAGTTGGCGCCCATGTAAAAATTGTTATTTCGAGCGTGTTTATCACTTGAATCCCAATAGGGTTGAAACTCATGAAAGAAGTGATTTCCAATTTTAGCCGACCACAATAATTTGGCACTATCCTTTGTACTGTAATTCGAAAGCTTGATCATTCCATTAAAGCCTTGCACCCTGTTTTTTAATGAATCTTTTGTAAAAAAGTCAGCCGTATCTTGAATGCCGTAAAAGTGATATCCATTTAAATTGTAATCAAATTCAGATTCGAGTTTTAAACCCGTTAAAAAGAACTCACCAAATAATTTGGCTGAAGTATTGTCATAGGATTGCGGTGACCAATCTGGCAATTTGCCCCATGAGGAGTTGTGCTTGATATGCACTCCCATATTGGTTCTTCTATTTCTTGTGGTATTGTAATACACCTCACCAATTGGAGAATTGTAATTGCCATAACCCACTTTTACAAATCCGCCGTACAACTTATCGAGTTTTTCGACAATTTTAATTTTGGATGCATCAATATCATTCAAGTTTATTTCGGTCTCCATGTTTCGTACCAGTAAGGGATACTTCACATTTGGAATTGGAATTACCGTATCAATGACAGTAGGAGTTTCAGTTATTCTGTATGAAGGAGATATTGGACGCTCTGCTGTTGAATTGATGGTCCATTCTCCTTGACCGAAAGCAAAACCGCCAAGTAAAAAACTAAATATCAGTGTTATTTTCAATAGCCTATTCATCTTCACCTCCTCCTATCTCGATTGTGTTATCAGAATCATCTTCAATTTGTTTGGTCTTGTTCTTTAACTCTTGAAGCACTTTCATGACCTCATTGGCCTCATCAATAATACCATCATCAGTCACCGAATAACCGTTTAATACTGAATTCAATGTATATTCAGCTTGTACGTAATCCTCAACACCTATGGAATTTTTCGCCTGTAAAATCAAAGCTTTTGCCACCCAATAATCGTATCCTGCATGATTCTTCATGAGTTTTCTAATCTCATCTTCTGAAGTTTTATATTCTTCTTTTAAGTTGAAAATTAAAGCCACATTGTATTGTGATTCAGCTCCGATAGATCCTTTTGATTTGGCAGCTACTTCTTGAAAGTGCGGAAGGGCCGCATCAAAATTGGAGACTTCCATCTCTGCTTTTCCTAATACATAATGCGCTTCAATCACCACATTTTCTAGCGCAAGCGGATCAGCAATTACTTTATTGGCGAATAACTTAGCCTGGTCAAAACGTTTTTGGAAAGTATATGATCTCATTAAACCAATTTGGGCGGCTAGCTTATTTTCTGGATAAGTTGCTGTGGCCTCGAGCTGTTTATAATAGTTAATGGCATCATCATAGTTCTTGGCCTTATACTCATACTCAGAGGCAATCATTGCAGCAAACTCAGTGTGAACACTGGTAGGGTTTTGCAGCACCACCTTATAGTTTTCATGACATTGATCAAACTCCTTTAAAATGTAGTGTGATGTTCCTTTGTAAAAATTAGCATCTACCAAAAACATTGGATTTGGGAATTCTTTTAAGTAGCCGTCAAATGCTGAAATGGCTTTTCTGTAAAGAGAGTCTTCATATAAATGAAATGCATTGAAATACAATAAAGTATCTTTTTCATCCATAGTGATACCACCA
>JAUHXX010000003.1 GCA_030426825.1 Bacteroidia bacterium
GTAAGCCTTCAGGAACAAGAGAATGATCATCCTCCTGTTATTGAAAATGCGGAAGTTGCGTTGCAGAAAAAAATATCGGGGAAGGTATCACAGGAGCAGCATGCAACAAAAACTGAATTCCCAATTGAACAAATATGTCGCCTCATCAAAACTAACTTTGACACCGCTACTAAGGTTCAGCTCATGCATCTATTGGTTGGCATTGCAGCAGCAGATGGTTTGTTAACTAAAAAAGAAGAGCAACTATTAAAAAGTATTGCGGTTGAAATCAGAATTCCTTTTGTAACCTACAAGCAAATCTTAAGCATGTTTCGTTTTCGATACGAAGGCCAACAGCAAAAGAAAAAAAAGAAGACCTACACTTCGCTGCACCGCTTAAAAAATGCTTATTCGGTTCTTGGCTTAACAACTGATGCAACAGAAAAAGAAATAAAAAAGGCTTACAGAAAACTAGCCGTTATTCATCATCCTGATAAAGTTGCGCATCTAGGACCGGAAATTCAGGCAGCTGCTAACGACAAATTTCTGGTGATTTCGGAGGCCTATGAATTGATCAAGAAGAAAAAAGGCTTTGCATAATTACCAAGCTTTTCTAACAAGATCCTTGGTGATTTTTGCAATTATTTCCTCCTGATTTGGGTGCTTCGTTTGCAAAAGAAAAGCATGTATTGTCGTAATAATTGAATTTCCTTCTTGAGGGATAAATGCCCAACCTTTTACAGATTTTTCTGTCCTTAAAATATTAGATTTCAAAATAATAGCATGTGAGAATAAACGGCCTTGAAAACCATATTTTCTGCCCAACTCAAAAACAACATTCGAATCAAATTTTACTGTTTCAGAAATTAGAGGAAAGTCAATTATTAGCTCATCAACATCTCGCTGGTCAGTTTCTTTTAATTGAATATTGAAACGCACGGCATGCATTAACTGACTCGGCGTGGTAATGTCTGAAGACGTGAGCTGGCACTTAACATCTATCGTTTTAAACATATCAATGACATCTATTGAATGATGTGTCCCGGCGGTTGAATCAAGATGCCTTGCTACTACATTTGCCGAAACTAATCTTTGATGATTACCTAAATCTTCAGAACGTCTTACTACTACCATATCGGCATGGTCAAGATTCTCCAGCTGCTTTCCACTAAACAAGCGCAGAATTGCAGCCGATCCGTGCGTATTACATGAAACTACGTGAACATATTTTTGTCCTAGTACAACTTCATTGTTCAAGCCAGACATGTACGATTTTCCGAATCCTTTCTCACTTCCTTGAGCACAAGCCCCAATTAAATTGGGCAATTGATCGTAACGATCTTTATTCACCATCCCTACTCCATTAGCGGTCGCTTCAAAAATATAGTTGATTTGTGGCAGAATTGTTCCTAACTGAGGAAAGTCATTGGATTTTGATGTTGTACAAATTTTTACGCCTTTTTGAATTAAGAGATTCAAATCTTCTAGCACCCAAGGCGTTAATGTTCTTTTACAGGCGTAAATTTCATCAATTTCAAGTAAGTCTTGATATTCTATCAAAAGGTTAATCAAGGTACTTCCAATATTTCCAATTCCGTTTACAAGTACTTTCATGACTTATGTATCCAATTGATTATTCTTTTTTTTCCTAAAAACGGAATTAATGAAGCCATTAATATGATTTTCATATCCAACAAAAAGTCTCCATTTCGAATATAGGATAAATCTAAAAACCAACTCATTTTTCTACTGCAAACTGGTGACAACTGAGCAAGCCCAACTAATCCCGGTTTTACTTTCCAACGTTGCTTGTAATACTCTGAAGTCCATTCAAGACGCACAATATCTGCCTGAGTTAAAGGTCTAGGCCCAACAAAGCTCATCTGCATGCTTAGTATATTCAACAATTGCGGTAATTCATCTATACCTGTTCTTCTCATAATTGCACCGATTTTAGTTATTTCCCCATTACGCATAGACCTGAATTTGATGATTTTAAATTCCGTTTTTTCGAGACCCAATCTATTTTGAGTGAAGAAAGGAGATCCAAAATCAGATAAAAAGATAAATAACGTAACTAGGATAAGTAACGGTAAAAGCAAGATCAGTAATAAGCTCGCGAAAAATATGTCGAAAAGAGTTTTCAGTAATTTAAATGTAGATAGAACTATTCGTTAAATACAAGTTTTATGATTTGGAACAAAAATCCCTTTTTATTTGCAGCTTTCTGACTATTATTTAAGCTTTTTACCAAAAGATCGACTCATATTCTCTTTAATTTCTTCAGTATATCCTACTACTACGTTGGGAAATTGCTCCTTGAGGTATTTCAATACTTCCTGCACTCTTTTGCCCTTTATGCTCAAAACATGATGATCTCCGTCTTTGGTATAAGACCATATTTGATGATCAGATCCACCCCCTTGAACTGATATCACGTTTTCGTAAATCCATACCAAAAAACCTTGATCACCAGATTCAATAGCATTGATAATAGGATGTTTGCCCGTTCGCATATTAATAGCTTCTTTGATATGTTTGATGGTTATTACTCCACCAAAGAAAAGGCATAGACCAGCTAAGGTCCAAATGACAATCATGCCGCCTAAAGGAATATCATCCATTTCTGAATCTGCTCCTGATAAAATTAACCAAGCGATAAACACACCAAAACCTGTAATACAAGTTCCTATGATGATGTTTTTGGTAAAAGATTTACTAATCGCTTTTCTGAATCCATTGATATCCATTGCCTTGAGTTTACCACAAGTTAAATAAATTCACTTAAAACTCAATTTGCATTTTTCGCAAAATTTTTTTTCAACTAGTGAAATTCAATTCAAAAATTAGTGTATATCACCATAAATTTGATAAAAAAAGAAATATGGAAACTTCAACAATTAAACAAAACAAAAGAGTGGATACGCAATTCAAACAAACAGTAAAAGAGCTGAACAAAGCTGAAATAGCCGCTTGGGGCCTTTTCATAGGTGTTGGAATTCTTTATATCATATTGAGTTTAGTAGTAGCGATATAACTAGAACCACCCTATGCTAATTCCAACTCCGAATAGTTGGAGTTTGCTGCTCATATCATTATTAAAAAGCATGGCCATGTCATAATAGCCATATAACATGATATTATCTACACCTATTCTCAGTGTTGGGCCATAATGCAGACGATTGACATCTGGAAAATTAAATTCTTTGTATTCTGCACCTTCAATTCGCCACTTCGAAAAATACTCGAACATATATCCTGCTTTAAAGCCAGGGTAAAATTTGAATTTCCCCCTTTCACGTGCAGAACGCAATCTTAATTCAAACGGAATCTCAACGAAGTTAAATACAGTTCTATTGATCCATCTTTTAGGCGGATCGTAAAGCGATAATTGGGTGTAATACGATTCACCATCAGGCGTTTGAATGAAATTCATTTCGCCGTTTGATCTCACATTAAAGTGGCTATACCCTAGTCCAATGCCTATTCCAACACGACCTTTCTTATCGAACGGGACATCAAACATTAAGCTTAATGCATGACCGATTGCGTAAAACTTAGTGTCAACCCCATTTTTATCACCAATCCACGAATTCCAGAAAAAATCAGAATTAAAACGATCAAATTTTGCAGGGCGATCTGGTGGAGGTGCCGTTAATCCAGTGTACAGTCGCATTACACCAGGTCGTCTATATTTAAAAGACTCTTCGGGAGCCTCTTTTTGACCAAAAGATACTACCGCGAACACTGTAAATAATATGACCGTAAGTTGTTTCAATCTACTTTATATTTTGTTCCCATTTCCAAGAATGCAACAAGGCATCCTTTACTGAATAGTTGCATTGCCAATTTAAAACTTCCTTCGCTTTTGATGGATCTGCCCAAATTTGTACAACATCCCCTTCTCTTCTTGGTCCAATCTTATAATTAAGTTTTAAATCGTTCACTTCTTCAAAAGTATTGATTATTTCTAAAACAGTAGAACCCTTTCCTGTACCTAGATTAAAGGCCTCACAAACTTTGTTTTCCTGTTGTAATAACCAAGATATTGCGTTGACATGCGCTTTAGCCAAATCAACTACATGAATATAATCTCTAATACAAGTGCCGTCTGATGTCTCATAATCAGAACCATGCACCGTTAACATTTCTCGAATTCCTTTTGCGGTTTGCGTTATATAAGGTACTAAATTATTAGGTACTCCCTGTGGTAATTCACCAATTAACGCAGATTCATGAGCCCCAATCGGGTTAAAATACCTCAACAAAGCGACTTTTAAATTAGCGCTGGCGTTCACTGTAAAATTCAATAGTTGCTCACCAACAATCTTAGTTGCTCCATAGGGAGATGTCGCATTTTGGATGGGTGTTGACTCAGTTACTATAGGATGTTTTGGCTCACCATAAACGGTACAAGATGATGAAAACACAAGATGATTCACCTTGAAAGACTTCATAACCTTCAATAAAACGGCCAAAGAGTTCACATTATTCTGATAATACATTACTGGCTCATTCATAGACTCTCCCACTGCCTTATAGGCGGCAAAATGAATAACGCCAAAAATATCCGAATGCTCATTAAAAACGGCTTTCATTGAGTTTTCATCTGAACAATCAATTTGATAAACCTTCGGGGACTCACCCGTAATTTGGGCTAAACGATCAATGATCCACGATTGTGAATTCCGGAAATCGTCAACTATTATTGGTTCATATCCAGCATTGAAAAGTTCAACCACAGTATGAGAACCAATATATCCTGCACCACCTGTAACAAGTATTTTGCGTTTAGCCATTTGAGATAAAAACCTTACTTACAATCTTTTATTAGCTTGGTTTGTACTGCAATATTTACATCAGACCAGAACTTATTCACTCCGTCCTCACCAGTGTGTTTAGCCTCACAAACTTTTCCTATTTCATCAATAGAAGGTTGTCCACCAAAATCTAAGATGTCAATTGTCGTTTTCATTGTGATGGTTTCTTCATCTACAGTGACATCTCCTGAATACTCAACGGTGATGCCATTCATTGTAATTTTTAACTGAGCAGTTGTTTCGTTGATAGAAACCACTTCTCCGGTAATTGCTTCAGTTGAATCCATTGTTCCAAAAAACGAGTCTCTAATTTTAGGATCTCTAACAGGATCTTGAGAATTTACTGATGCAACAGGAATATCAAATGTAGCTCCGTTTAAAACGCCAAACATATCTTCACTTTCGTTAGCCTGAACGTTGATTTCGTCAAAAGACCCATCAACTCCAACCTTTTCGGTCAACTTAAATGCTGTCCAAGTTAAAATAGTTGCAGATTCATCATAAGAATAAGTACAAACTTCCTGAACTGGTTCTTCAGTTTCTTCTGAAACCTCTTCAGTTTCTTCATTTCCTCCACAAGCCATCATTAAAGGTAATAGGCCTAACAACATTAATTTTCTGTGCTTCATTTTTACTGGTTTTAGTTGGTTAAATTTACGTATTATTATAACAATAGAATTAATCTATTGTTTTCTCGTATCTGTCATCAAGTTGCTCTAAACGCCTCAGGGACTTTTCTTGAATAGCGCCATCAATGCTCGCATTTAATTCGAAGCCAATTAAAAGCGCATAAGAGATCAGATAAATCCACAATAGCAAAATTAATATTGTACCTAAAGAACCGTATAACTCGTTGTAACTTGAGAAATATGCCACATATAATTCGTAGAAAACCGATATTACCAATATGAGCACCGTTGCCAATGAAGCACCTGGCGAAAAGAATTTAAAATTATCTCGTTTTCTTGGCCCCATATAATAAAGAATCGCAACGCCGAAATAAAGCAGAACGCCTAAAAACAGTACATCAATTCCAACATAAATTTGATCAAAATAGTCCTTGATAAATACGCTTGTTTCTGACCATTTTACAAGACCAATTCTCACTAAAATAATAGAATAAAAGGTAACGATAATTCCAATAACGAAGACAAAGACGAAGCCCAAAGAAACCAACCTGATTGACCACCATTTTCTTTTCTTAAAGTTGAGTTTAGAACTATTAAAGGCCCTGATCAAAACGTTGAACCCGTTGGAAGTAAAATACAGAGCCAAAATAAATCCTACTGAAATCCATGAACTGACACTAGAATGCTCATAGGCATCCATTCCTGACATAAATTTTGCAAATAACTGATCCGGAATAAGTGCAGAAATTATTGGTGCAATATCAGATTCGAGATTGAGACCTGGAGTATATGAAGTTAAAACTACGAGCACTAGACCAAAAGGAATCATGGCTAAGAAAAAGTGAAATGCAACGGCAGCTGCCCTTAATCCAATTAACCCTTTTCTTACCGAATAGAGAAAAAAGAAGATGATCTCCCAAAGTGACACCCCTTGAAACCCGGGCAACTTTATTTTTCGCGTTACATGAATAAATTTTCGAATGTAAACCGCACGAAAGATGCGACCAATTCTTTTGATTTTATTCAGGACTGACATACTGACAAAGATAGAATTGTTAAAAGCATTTTATTAAATTAGCACAGCAAAAGATTTAGAATGATTCAATATAATCCGAAAACCTGGTTTAGTCAATTACTTACTTTCTCAAAAGGAGACACATTTATTCTTCTTTGGAAAGAACTTGTATTAATGTCTCTTTTTACGGGATTTATTGCTTGGATTAAAATTACATATTACCCAGATTTAACAATGGTTGACCATCTAATGGGTGTTTATTCATTAGTCGGATTTGTTTTGTCACTTTTATTGGTTTTTAGAACAAATACTGCTTACGATCGTTGGTGGGAAGGGCGTAAGAAATGGGGTGAATTGGTGAACAACACTAGAAACTTTGCGATAAAGATTGCCTCAATGACAACTGACCCAAAGATTGATTCATTTTTTGCCCGGATGATCCCCAACTACGCAATAGCCATGAAAGAGCACTTGCGCGAAGGAGTGAAATTAGAAGAATTAAATCTGACTGAGGAAGAGGAAAAAGTTCTTGCAACCAAAGGTCATGTTCCAAGTTTTATTGCAAAATGGATGTATGCCAAATTGGATGAAATGAAACAGAATGATGATTTAACACAGGAAGAGTTTCTTTCAATGGATACAAACCTGAAAACCTTTTCGGATATCATTGGAGCCTGTGAGCGTATTAAAAACACACCGCTTCCATTTTCTTATAGCAATTTCTTGAAGAAGTTTATTTTCATTTACGTTACAACTATGCCTCTTGTATTCGTGAACACTTTTGGGTATTATTCGATATTGATTGTTGTATTCGTATTCTATGCCCTGGTCAGTATGGAAATATTAGCAGAAGAGATAGAAGATCCTTTTGGTAAAGACCCTAACGACTTACCAACGGATGAACTCAGCCAAAAAATAAAAGTAAACGTTGAGGAATTATTGATTGATTAAGGGGCGAACGATTTAGGTTTGCCACCAGGCCCTAGTTCCATTCCTTCAGAGAAATCCTTTTCGATTTTAACTTTTCCTTTTTTATCAAAAACGTACATTTTACCATGTTTTAAACCGTCTTTGTAATCAATTTGAGTTGTTACATAGTGAGGACGCCAATTAAACATTAACATTTTCCCTTCGAGCCTGCCGTCTTTATAATTTACTATTCGTTCGGGTTTTGTACCACCTGGAAAATAAAACACCCATTCTCCTTCTTCTTTTCCATTCTTATAGTTTCCCTGATGCGTTCTTTTACCGTCTTTCTGAGAATAAAAAGTCCATAAACCATTTCTCGAACTTTCTTTTAGGGTACGCTTGGCAAATGGACCATACTTTACGTGCTTTTTATAGTTGGTGATTTTATAATCTCCTGATTCTAAAAGTCGTCCTTTCTCTGTGTATCGCGTCCATGTTCCAGTTTTCAAATCATGATCGTATGCTCCACTTAAGTGCATCTTTCCATTAGAAAAGTAAGAAAGCCATTCTCCATCCAAATGACCCATATCGAAATTTCCCTTATTTTTCAATTGACCATTATCAAAGTACTGCTCCCAGGTTCCATTCTCTTTCCCTTCTGCGAAATTTCCAGATTTCAACAATTGACCATTTTCGTACCAAGTCTCCCATAAACCTGTTTCTAAATCATTCTCATAACTTCCTTTTTTCCACATAGTTCCGTCTCGATAGAAAAACTCCCATTCTCCATGACGTTTACCTTTTTTAAAATATCCTTTACTTTCCAGGTGCACCGAGTCTCCTGGCATCCAATATTTCCATAAACCATCTTGCTCGCCATCAACGAATTCTCCTTCAATGTCTACCGTTCCTACCTTCGTATACCAAGTCCATTTACCAGTTTTCTCACCTTCTTTAAATTCACCTTCCGCCATTAACTGACCATTATCGAAGTATTTTTTATAATGTCCGTGGGGTTTATCATTTTTATAGGTGATTTGTCTATCTACACCTCCTACATAATAGTAATACGTCCAATCTCCAACTTTTTCACCCTCTTTATATTGACCAATTACAAAAGGCTTCCCAACTGATGTGTATTCTTCAAAGTCACCATCTTTTAATCCGTCCTTATAAGAATAAAATTCTTGAAGATATCCTGTTGAACCGTAATAAATAAAGGTTCTACCATTTCCATCCTTAAGTGTTTGAGTTGAGTCTGTTTTCCAGAAATTTTTAACATAAGTAATGCTATCAATATTTTCTTCCTCCATCATGTGATAACCATTATTATAATAGTATTTCCAATCACCAATGGGACGATCTAGCTTGTAATTACCAATTACCTTTAATTGCCCGTTAACAAACCACGATTGATAGATGCTGTCTTGTTTTCCATCCTTAAAATATCCTTCTTCTTTTTTTGATCCTTCTGGATAATAACTAGTAGAAAGACCGTGTAATTCTCCTTTCTTGTAATTCAGCACTTCTTGGATTCTTCCTTGTCTATCCCAATACTCCCATTTTCCGTGATTCAGGGTAGTCAAACCTTGAAAATCGTCTGCATAATAAAATCCTTTGCTACGCATTTTCGTCTTTTCAAAATCCCAATAGTCGATCATCAACTTATGTTTTGGCTTCGTTTGACTAAAAACAACGCCACATATGGAGATAGAGATAAGAAGAAAAAGTAATTTATTCATTTCGGTTTCCGATTTTAGATATAACCGAATTGTGTTTGAATGTTACTAGCCTTTTATATAAGCCATAATCCCTTGGGAGAAAAACAGCAACCCAAAACAAATCAGCACAATTCCAAGCCCCAAATTTAAGTGACTCATCCATTGAGGAGTTAGTACCTCCTTTAGTTTTTTTGCACCAAGGATTTTTAATAGATCAATTCCAACAAAGGTGATGATGATAATTAACACGTAAAAAAAGACAGCATTTTGTCGCTCAAGTCCAAGGTGAGGTGGAGCTTCAGGCAATACCGTTAGTAGAGTCAACCAAAAAGCAAGGACTCCAACGTTCAAAATATTAAAGAGTAGGCCTTTCAGCATCATCATGAAATAATTGGTTGTTGGAAGGTCTTTTGTGTCTTGAACACTAATTTTAGAAAGCTTTGGTTTCTTTTTTAGGACGTTCATTAATCCCATTGCTATGAAAAATGTGCCTCCAATAATTTTTAACCAAAAACTATTCTCGCTTTGCATGAGAGCGGTGACTTCTGAAAAGAATATATAGGCCAATGAGATATATAGTAAATCAGCTAAGATTACCCCCAAATCAAAAAAAACTGCATGTTTTACTCCTTTATTGATACTTGTTTCTATCAAAACGAAAAAAGCAGGCCCCACTAAAACACTTAGCAGTAAACCATAACCAACACCAGTTAAAATAAATTCTCCCAAATTGAAGTTTTTTCTTTCTTACGCGAGCAAAGACAATTTTGTTAGCGTTTTACAAAGTTACGTCAATCTCAACAGAAATTGGGCAATGATCAGAATGAATTGCGTCAGCTAAAATAGAAGCATTTGTCAGTTTATCTCTTAATGATTCCGTCACAAAATGATAATCGATTCTCCAGCCTTTGTTATTTCCTCTTGCACCCGCACGATAAGACCACCAAGAATAATGATGTGGATCTTGATTGAATTCTCTGAAGGTATCAACATATCCACTTTCAATAAACTGTGCTACCCAAGCTCTCTCTTCTGGTTTAAATCCTGAAGTATCCTTGTTTGTTTTAGGATTGTGAATATCTATTTCTGTATGACAAATATTTATGTCCCCCGAAATCAGCAAATTCGGTCTCGTTTTTCGCAATTCTTCGATATAAACATGAAAATCTGCTAAAAACTGCATTTTGAAAGCCTGTCGTTCATCACCTGACGTACCACTTGGAAAATAACAGCTCAACACTGAAAAATCACCAAAATCTGCTCGGATGATTCTACCTTCCTTGTCATATTTTTCTATCCCACATCCGTATTCAATATGATCTGGTTTCGTTTTAGAGAAAATGGCAACGCTACTGTAGCCTTTCTTTTCAGCTGAAAACCAGTAGGTGTTATAACCCGCCTTCTCAAACTCTTCAATATCCAACTGATCTTTATGTGCCTTTGTTTCTTGTATACATATGACATCTGGATTTTCTAATTTTAACCAGCCCATCCAGTCTTTTTTTAGAGCAGCACGAATGCCGTTAACGTTGTATGAAATAAATTTTGCCATTCGATTGTTTTGCCTAAAATTAATGTAATTTCATCAATTAAATCGTAAATCCTTTACGACATTAAGAATTAGCCTTGTAGCAATTATGGCCAAATTAAAAACATCTTTTTTCTGTCAAAACTGTGGTGCTCAATCACCTAAATGGGTTGGTAAATGCTCCTCTTGTAATGAATGGAATACCTATGTCGAAGAAGTAATAGATAAAAAACCAAAATCTGCCACTCCTTTTTCATCCTCAACTCCACAAAGAGCTTCAAAAGCCCATAAGCTTAATGAAATTGAACAAAAAATAGAGCGAAGAATAGAATTACAAGACCATGAACTGTCTCGAGTTTTAGGCGGAGGAATGGTTCCTGGATCACTGATATTATTCGGAGGAGAACCAGGAATAGGAAAGTCAACTTTATTGTTGCAAATGGCTATTAAAGAAGCCGATAAAAAGGTTCTTTATATTTCTCGTGAGGAGAGTGAAACCCAAATAAAAATGCGTGCTGATAGAATTGGAAAAGAGAATGAAAACTGTTTTGTTTTAACCGAAACCTCCATGCAAAACGTTTTTATCCAAATTGAGGCCGTTCAACCTGATATTCTGATTATCGATTCAGTGCAAACTATGCAATCAGCACTAATAGAATCTTCACCAGGAAGCATTTCTCAGATTAGGGAATGTACCGCAGAATTGTTGCGCTACGCAAAAGAATCTGGAACCCCGGTTTTTTTAATCGGACATATAACAAAAGAGGGCTCACTTGCAGGACCAAAAGTACTGGAGCATATGGTAGATACGGTTCTTGTTTTTGAAGGAGATCGCAATCATGTGTATCGTATCGTTCGATCTGTTAAAAATCGATTTGGATCTACCAATGAAATAGGGATTTATGAGATGCATGGAGCGGGCTTAAGAGCAGTAGAAAATCCGTCAGAAATATTGATTACGAACAATGAAGATGAATTATCCGGAATTTCAATCGCCTCTACCTTAGAAGGAGTTCGACCTATACTCGTTGAAGTACAAGCCTTGGTTTCAACTGCTGCCTATGGAACTCCACAAAGATCATCAACCGGATTTGACCTAAGAAGGCTGAATATGCTGCTTGCCGTACTCGAAAAAAGATGTGGTTTTAGGCTAGGCGCCAAAGACGTTTTTCTGAATATTGCAGGAGGAATCAAAGTCAATGACCCAGCTATTGACCTTGCAGTGGTTTGTGCAATCATGTCATCCAACGCCAATATACCCATTTCAAATAAAATTTGCTTGTCAGCAGAATTGAGTCTCTCTGGAGAAGTTAGACCTGTAAATCGGATCGAACAAAGAATTTCTGAAGCAGAGAAAATGGGGTTTGAACAAATCCTTGTTTCAAAGCACAATAAGGGCATTAAACGTTCAGACTTTGATATTGAGATTATTGAAATCGGAAAAATTGAAGAAGCAATCAAATCAATTTTCGGCTAAACCCTCTTCCATGTCGATTAAAGTATAGGATTTTTCGACAAGTTTATCTATCTTGCGCATCTATTTACGCGCTATTTGATTAGATATGAAAAACTTACTCTTATTCTCAGCATTGTTATTTGGTGCAACTTCTTTTTCGCAATCATGGAAAGATGTTGGAAACTATGGATTTATAAATGGTGGACCAATATATGATCACGAGATCGCAATTGCAAAAGACGGCACACCCTATGTCGCCTATTTAGATTGGAATAACTTCCCTTTCGTGCAATATTGGGATGGTTCGAATTGGATGATGATGAGTTCTCCAGTTTCTGTATCCTCTCAAGATTTAGAATTCATTGTAAAAGACGATACACTCTATTTAGGTGTAAATACTATTTCAAATAGTTATGAAGTCCATATGTATGCAGGCGGATCATGGACTCCTTTAGATATTTCAGCTTTATCTTCTATTCCATATCAATCAGGTACGGCAAGGCTTTCAATAGATGAAAACAATGGTCAATTAACGCTGGGAATAACTAGAGTAATTTGTTGCCTAAATTCAGGAGCACAATCAGAGGTGTATAGATGGAACGGCACGACATGGACGACCCATGGAAATACAGACTTTATCAATATGACTGGAGACCCAGACGCTTACGAAATTGAAGTTGTCAGCAGTGGAAATTACACCTATTATTTATCGCATCAATATGATTTTGGAGGCTCAATGCCTGTAAAACCTGGAACAGGCGGAAATGGCGCAAGTGATATTCTGACCGACAGGGACAACAGTGGTACTGAGGATATCAGACTTTATTATATAGATGAGAGCTCGCCAGTCACTTGGACAGTTATTCAAAATGGTCCAGACGACTGGATTGCAAACGAATTAGATTTAATTGCTATGGATGGTCTTACAAATAAAGACCCATTTTTTGTCGCAAGAGATTTTAATGTGAGTAACAGTATAAAATCGGGCAGAACAAATGGACTTACGGGTTATTCTTTTGAAAGCTCCTATTCAGCTGCGGCCATTATTACTGATTTAGACATTAAAGTAATGAATACCGATTCAGCTCTAGTTTTATTCAATACCCAAACAGGTTCTGGACCAACTTGCCATGTTTTAAAAGAAGAGAACGGAATATGGCAAGAATTAGGAACAGAAGTTACTACTGTTGACCAACAACAAGTTGAATTGGGAATTTCTTTTTATACCAACAAACCCTATGTTTTCTATTATGATGGATCAGCTGCAGGTGTTAGAGTGTACAATGAAGTTCCAGCTTTCGCGACAAATTCATCAGTATACCCAATTTGTGAAAATGCATTAAACTTCACAGCTGTTGATAGTTTATTATTTTCAGATGCCGATAATGACTCATTATGGATATTCGGAGTTTCTCAAAACCAATCTTTAGTGCAAGATGCGAATATTGATTTCACTAGACTAAACGCTTTTGACCCTGCATCTCCCAATAATTATTTTTCCATGACGTTGGATGCTGAGCCTGCAGTAACAGGAAGTTCGAACATTGAAGTTTATGCAACAGATGGCATAGACACTTCAATAGTTCAATTAATCCCTTTTTCAATAGTTTCACCTACTACACCTACCATTACATTGCCTTCAAATGATTTTTGTATAAATGACGAAACAACTCTTTTATCTCCTTATGGTACGCCCCTTGGTGGAACATTTGAAGGAACTGGAATTTATGGAAACAAATTATACCCAGAACAAGTAGCACCAGGCTCTTATCCAATTGCCTATATCTATCAAGATGTTAATGGATGTATAGATACAACTGTTACCACCATTATTATGTACGATATTCCTACTGTTGCTTTATCAATTGTGGATGCAAGTTGTGGAATGAATGACGGTTCAGTAACTGCTTCAACTAGTGCTGGAAATCCACCTTATACGTTTTACTGGAGTAGCGGAGCATCAACTGAAAGTGTAAGTAATTTGGCTCCTAACATGTATTACATGAATGTTTGGGATAGCCAAGGTTGTTATGTAATGGAGGCTGCCAACGTTTCATCTTCTGGGCTTTCTCTAAGTGGTACTGTAACGGATGTAAACTGTTTTGGCGGTACAACAGGGGCAATTGATTTAACAATCTCTGGAACGGCTCCTTACCAGATATTTTGGTCAAACGGTATAACGAGTGAAGATCTAACTGGATTGGGTGCTGGTCAATACGAAGTGTTTGTAAAAGACGCTACTGGCTGTACAACAATGATGGGATTCACTGTTGATGGTCCAAGTGAGATCAACGCAAACTTTTCTAAAACTCCAGCTACTTGCGGATTTACAGACGGTAGTCTTATGGCAGCCATTGGTGGAGGAACTCCTCCGTTAGACTTTCAATGGTATGATAATTTGGCTACGCCAATTGGCACAAACAGTGCAACACTTGGTGCTGTTGGATTCGGTCAATATAGCGTAACTGTAACGGATAATTTAGGCTGTATGGCCTCATTTAACACGGTGCTTGGAGAAGCTGGTGGACCTGTTGTTGTTCCAGTTAACGTAACGGAGGCAACATGTGCGAATGATGGTACAATTGATATGTCAATTAATACGCCATTTGGTGTTCAAAGTGTTTCATGGAATTCCGGACAAACTACTGAAGACATAACTTCTTTGGCTCCTGGATTTTATGCCATTACAGTAGTTGACAATATGGGTTGTACAACAGTTTCATCTGTTCAATTAAATCCAGAACTTCCAGCTACAACCGAAATTTGTGTTGTTACCGTTGATACCTCAACAAATACTAACCTTGTTGTTTGGGAAAAACCCGCATCTACAACAATCGATCATTTTAAGATTTACCGAGAATCATCAGTTGCGGGAGTTTTCCAATATGTAGACCAAGTTCCTTACGCTCTTGAATCTAGATATACAGATACCATTGCATATCCTCAACTGAGATCTTGGAGATATAAAATCGTAACGGTCAATAATTGTGGAATTGAGTCTATTCCAAGTCCAATCCATAAAACTATTCACATGGTTACAAATGATGCAGGTCCAGGTCAATATCAAATTAACTGGGATGAATATGAAGGATTTGCATATCCAACATTTTATGTTTGGAGATACACAGATGTAAATGGATGGGAAGAAATTCATACGGAAGCCTTCGGAGGAACCTATCAGCACATTGATACGCCACCATCAGAAATTGATTTAGATTATATCGTTTATGTTGAACCACCTTCAATTTGTACTTCTAGCTTAAAAGCAACTGATTATAATTCTTCAAGATCAAATAAAAATGGAAGTAGTTCAGCATTCCCAGGAGATACTGACCCACAAGACGATTCAGGGTTGGATGAAGAAAATTTATTCGTCCAGGTTTATCCGAATCCTTCAGAAGGTTTGTTTCAAATTGTCCTTAATAATGAGTCTTCATTTGATTTAGAAGTTTATGATATCTCTGGTCAGTTGATTATGCGAACTAATGCCATTTCAAATCAATTGTTATTAGATTTAACGGACTTTGCTTCTGGTTCTTATTTAGTTAAAATAAAAACTAACGAAGTCATCATTAACAAGCAGATAATCAAAAGATAAGCGCAATTTTCACAAAAAATGAGGGTCATTCTACCCTCATTTTTTGTGTTCTAACCTTAACATCTTTAACTTTAGACTCTTAAAATTACCCACATGAAATACCTATTAACCATTCTAACATTCATGGCAATTAGCCATGTTCATTCACAAGCTTGGAAAGAAATTATTGCTCCTGCTCAATTCGGAACAACTGATGAACAAGAATTTACAATTCTCGACAATAATCGTCCAGTTATGGCCACGGTGCAAAACGGCTCAGGTGAACCTAAAATTTATATTTGGGACGGAATGGCTTGGCAACAAATGCCTCAAATTGTTGCAGTACCTGTTACTGATATACAAATTGACCATGACGGAACAAATCCCATTATAGGATTCTTTAATACAGTTACTGGAAAATATGAAGTGTATATATGGGATGATCCCAATTGGAATATTATAGGAGATACGGGTATTTTACAATATCATCCAGGTTCGATTAGGATGGTAAAAAGTGCTAATCCAACTGATATTTTCTTGAACTACTCAGAATTGGCAACACAAGATGCCTATATGAAAAAATGGGATGGTTTTTCCTGGTTATTTCATGGAGGAAGTTATGATCCTGCCTATGCAGCAATCAGCCAAGTTACACCTGGATCTCAGGGCTCCAAATTATGGGCGTTAAATCAAGATCCAGGAAACTCAGAGATCAGATTACACAGCTCAGATGAGTTTTCACCGACATGGACATATTATACAAGTTCACCAGTTGATATGGGTCCTATCTTTTCTGACATGGCTACCATTCAAGGCCAATTTCCAATAGTAAGTTATGTTTCAACGAATTCACCAGATGACATTGTCGTGAGGCAACCTGACGGCTCATTTTATACTGATTATACGCCAATTAATGTAAGTGGTGGATTTGATGAACTAAGTTGTGCGTTAGATGATGGCAATGTTCCTTACGTTTATTTCAGAGAGTCTTTATCAACAGAAGGTAAAGTAGTTAAAGATGATGGCGGTGGATCATGGATCACGGTTGGAGGGCAAGTTCATTTAAACGGAACTGAAGGTGATCTTCAATTATTTGCACCTTCAAAAAAACCATATTTAAAATATAAAACCGATAGCAACGAACCGCGTCTAGTTGTTTACAACACTCCTCCTTCATATGGTTCAGACTCTGGAATTCAATCCGTTTGCCAAGATGATGTAGGTGCTTCTGTTTATAGCAACATCACGTTTAACGACTCTGATCATGACAGTTTATATATATCAGCTGTTTCAAATACACCGGGCCTAATTACTTCAGGGAACATTGTTGTTACAAGAACAAATCCTTATAACCCGTTTAGCTCAGTAAATGATTTTAAAATAGACGTCACCCCTCAATCTGGATTGACAGGTTCTGCAAATATCGATTTGCATGTTATTGATGGAATTGATACACTCACTTATCCCATTGTAGTAGTCGTAAATGGATTACCTACTGTAGGTGCTGGTGCCGATCAATCAGTTTGTGAAGGCACTGCTGTTACCCTTTCTGGTTCTGGAGCAGTTAGTTATACTTGGGACAACAGTGTTATTGACGGCTCTCCTTTTACACCTCTAGTTGGGTCTATAGTATATACCGTTACAGGAACTGACGCTAACAACTGTCAAAACACGGATATGGCTACAGTGACTGTTAATGCTAATCCGGCTTTTAGTTACGGACATGATGATGTAACCTGTAATGGACTCAATGATGGAACCCTAAACTTAAACGGCTTAGGAGCAAGTCAAAGTTTTGACGTTTATTATGATTTAGGTTCAACAGTTGGACCTTTGAATTTAAGTTCTGACACATTTGGTGACTTGATAGTCCCATCATTGGGACCAGGATCTTATACAAATATTCAAGTAGTTGATGCAAATGGATGTTCATTTTCCGTTCCTGGACCTGAAGTCATAATTGAGCCAAGTGTTTTAACAAGTAATCCATTGTCCGATCAATTCATTTGTGATGGTGATAATGCAACTCTCAATGGTAGTGGGGCCGGTGGAAGTCCGACTTATTCATATAATTGGGACAATAGTGTTGTTGATGGCGTTCCTTTTTCACCTTCAGTTGGAACAGTTACTTACAATTTAACCATCACTGATGCCAATGGGTGCACTGCTCTAGACAATGTTGACATAACTGTTTATGCTCTGCCGGTTGTAGATGCTGGAGTTGATCAAACAGTATGTGATGGAACCCCTGTTACCCTAAATGGTTCTGGTGCTTCAACCTATATTTGGGACAATGGAGTGACAGACGGCAGTCCTTTTACACCCACTGTTGGTTCTTTAGTATATACCGTTACTGGAACAGACGGAAATTCTTGCCAAAACACAGATATTGTTACAGTCACCGTAAATGCTAACCCTTCATTTTCGGTTTCAACAACTAACACAACTTGTTTTGGAATCAATGATGGATCATTAACCTTGACTGGGGTTCCAGGAGGTTTAAACTATGATGTTTATTATGATTTAGGTTCAACTGTTGGACCATTAAATTTATCAGCATCAGGAGGGGGAGATATTATTGTGACTGGACTCGGTGCTGGCTCGTATACAAACATAACTGTTATAGATGCAAGCGGGTGTTCCGGAATTCATGGTGGACCAGAAGTCATCACTCAACCCACAGCTGTCGGAAGCAACCCTATTTCGGATCAATTTATTTGTGATGGAGATGCAGTTACCCTTAACGGAAGCGGAACAGGAGGTACACCTGGATACACTTACACCTGGGACAATGGAGTTACTGACGGAGTATCATTTTCACCTGCTGTTGGTACAATTACCTATAACTTAACGATAACAGACGCAAACGGTTGTATCGGAACAGACAACACTGACATTACAGTTTATGCTCTTCCAGCAGTGGACGCTGGAGTTGATCAAACAGTATGTGAAAATGATCAGGTTACTTTGAGTGGTTCAGGGGCAGTATCTTATACATGGGATAATGGAGCTATGAACGGTATCTCATTTCCAGCATTGCCGGGAGTTACAGTTTATACGGTAACCGGAACTGACGCCAACTCATGTCAAAATACGGATATGATGACATTGACTGTTAACTCATTGCCTACAGTTGATGCTGGTGTGGATCAGACAGTATGTTTGGGATAATGGTGTGACTGACGGAGTAGGTTTTAACCAAAGTGTAGGTTTAATTACCTATACTGTAACAGGCACAGACGCAAATGGATGTGTCAATACTGACATGGTTGATGTCACATCAATTTCTGCACCACCTGTCTTTACAAGTTCATCCACTGATCCATTAATTTGTGGTTCAGCTACTGGGACCATTACTTTATCTGGATTAAATGGTTCAACGACCTATGATATCTATTATGACAATCCTACAACTCAAGGTCCATTTAATATGACTTCTACTCCAGGCGGAGATATTGTACTTACCGGTTTAATTGCTGGTTCTTATTCTAACTTTAATGTTGTTGCTGGAAATGGTTGTAACGAAATACTGGCGGGGCCTGAAAACTTATCTGACCCGGCTGCACCTACCGTAATTGCTGGATCTGATCAAACAATTTGCGAAGGTGAATCAGTAGTGTTAACAGCTACTAATCCTGACAATGCACTAATTTCTTGGGATAATTTTGTTACAGACGGAAATCCAACCTCACCAACTTCAACAACTACTTACACAGTTACGGCTAGCTCTTCTGGTTGCGTTTCAACCGATCAATTGACAATTACAGTAAATCCATTACCTTCAATTTCTTTGCTTACCAATGACGAAAACTGTGGATTGTCTGATGGATCAGCTACTGCAACAATTACGAGTGGTTTAGCACCATACTCTATATACTGGAGTAACGGTTCTACTTCGAACACAGCATCTAACTTATCTGCAACATTCTATTACATCAACGTCACGGATGCAAATAATTGCTATGCAATGGAAGTCGCTACAATTTCATCATCTAGTATTACTTTGTCTGGAAGTGTAACCAATAATGCATGTGTAGGAGATCAAAACGGTGCAATTGACCTTACAGTTTCTGGTACAGGCCCATTCTTATATTATTGGTCAAATGGAGCCCAAGTAGAAGATATTTCTGGATTAGCTGCTGGACAGTATGAAGTTTATGTACAAGATGCAACTGGATGTTCTTCTACAGCCTCATTTGTGGTTACAGAGCCAAATTCCATTGTTTCAAATTACACCACTACACCGGCAACTTGCGGAGTGAATGACGGAACAATTTCTGCTGCAATCAATGGGGGAACTTCTCCTTACACCTATCAGTGGCAAGATGAAAATCAGATTGATATTGTTGGAGCCACTGGAGCAACTTTAAATTCGGCCGGGGCGGGAATCTACTATTTAAATATAGCTGATGCAAATAACTGCACAAGCCAAATGACAACGGTGCTTTCAGAAATTGGAGCTCCAATAGTTACAGCCGATTCTTTAATGGCTTCGACTTGTGCAAATGACGGGTTCATCAATATAAACATCAACACGACAAATACAGTTGTTTCTACTATATGGTCGTCTGGTCAAACTACAGAAGACATCACGAATATAGGAGACGGAGTATACTCAGTAACTGTTGAAGACAATAATGGTTGTATTGGTTTAGCAAGCTTTACAGTGGGGCAAATAAAACCTGCTGCAGTTCCTATTTGTATCGTAACGGTTGATTCTGTGACCAATACAAACAAAGTCATTTGGGAAAAACCTGTCGCATCTGACATTTCTGAATTTAGAATTTATAGAGAGTCATCAATTGCGGGGTCGTTCCAATTTGTTGATGCGGTAGCATATGACTCCTTATCAGAATATAATGATACGATTGCCTATCCTGAATTAAGATCATGGCGATATGTGTTGACAACGGTTGACACATGTGGTGTTGAATCTTTGCCAAGTGAAGATCATAAAACTATTCATTATACAAGATCAAATGATGGGGCGGGTAATTATGAATTGTACTGGGATCAGTACGAAGGATTTACCTATCCAACTTATCATGTATGGAGACATACGGATGTCAATGGTTGGGAAGAAATCCATACAGAATTATTTGGTGGAACACTATACCTTGCAGACACGCCACCATCTGAAACCGATTTAGATTATGTGGTAATTGTTTCACCTCCTTCTATTTGTACCTCAACATCATTTAAAGCAACTGATTATAATTCTTCAAGATCAAATAAAAATGGTAGTGGAAGTGCGTTCTTTGATGGAGATGATGACTCTGGAATTGAAGAATCTACAGTTTTAGTTGATATTTTTCCAAACCCTACTAATGGCAACGTATTTATCAACCCGATAAATGTAAGTTGGTATAATGTTGAAGTTCTTGACCTTAGAGGTCGTTCAATACTCAGTTTCTTTGATGTTTCAGGTAAATTAAAACTTGATTTATCTCCATTAGAATCTGGATCTTACATTATTCAAATAAACTCAGATTTGGGAAGTTCGAATCAGAAGATCATCAAACAATAAGATAAAAAACACATACAAAAGCCTTCTTTTCACCGAGAAGGCTTTTTTTGTGGGCAATATTTTTAAGAATGTCAAGTTATAAGTTTGTAAATTTGAGTCAATGAAGATCGTCACCCTTTTATTAATTCTTGCGTCCAATTTTGGTATCGCTCAATTGGCTACCTATGATTGGAGAATTCATTTTTCTTCATACAATACGGTAGGTATTGCAGAATCATCAAATGAAATCTTTATGGCATGCGAGAATGGTCTGGTTGAATTCGACTTAGAAGATAATACTGTAGAGGTTTTGACTTCTACAAATGGACTCTCTGATTTAGGTGTTTCTGCGATTCAAGGAAATGGTGACAATGTTGTTGCTGTTGGCTATGCAAATGGCAATGTTGACATCATAGAAGGCAATACAATTATCAATATCCCGTGGATTAAAACTGCACAAATCGCAGGCGACAAAGCTGTAAATTCGTTTTATTTTGATGAAGATTTTATCTATTGTGCAACGAATATAGGTCTCGTAATTATCGATAATCAAAAGAAAGAAATAAAAGATACTTACTATCCCTTCGACAATCCGGTAATTTTTGACATCACCATTTTTGAAGACACCATTTACTGTGCTACAAATGATGGCATCTATTATGCCGGTAAAAACCAATCATTTTTAAATGACAAAACTCAATGGAATCATTTCTCCTCTTTGCCTTCTAACTTAGAAAATCAAAGCATCAAACAGATAGAGACCTTTGGTAATAAAATTGTTTACCTCTATGATGATATATTATATAAAAGCGATTCCCTCTACTACATAGAAAACGGGCAATTCTATACTTATTCCGATAATCCAAAAGAAATAAATGACATTTATGTAGATGATAATGAATTACTCATTTCTACCCTAGGAGCCTTGGAAATTTTGGATAATAATCTATCCTTAATGAGCACAATTCATTCTGTGAACGGGGAAGTACCATCCGTTTCTGGGGCTATTAAAAAAGATGACAAATACTGGTTTTCAGATGATCGTAGTGGACTCGTATCAGGAACTACGTCCTGGGATACACGCTCGTTTTACTCGAATAGTCCTTATGCTGACGGCAGTTATAGGATTGATATTCAATACGGAACCGTATTAGTTGCAGGTGGTGGACTTACCCATAACTTGCAGAATAACTTTTTCAGAAATGGCGTTTATCGGTTCAAAGATGAAACCTGGACAAACTTCAACTATGAAACTCAAGACAGTATCAACAATGCGACAAATTGGGATTTTGTATCGGTGGTAGTTAACCCTAATAACACAGATGAACTGGCATTTGGTAGTAATTCGGCTGGGGGGCTAATGATGGTAAAGGATGGTGAAAACGTAACAGAGGTGTATAATAATACAAACTCGGCACTAGAACTAACCGGAGGTAAAATCGCAATAGGTGATATGAAATATGATAGTGACGGCAATTTGTGGATTCTAAACCCTGGTGTTGAACCGTTAAAGATGTTAACTCCAGAAGGCGTATGGCATTCTTTTTCTCTTGGTGCATCTGCAAAAAACCAATACACATACAGATTACTCATTGACCAGAATAATAACAAATGGGTTACCGTAAATCAAGTAGGATTAGTCGCATTTAACGAAGGTGGAACTTTTGATGATCCTTCTGACGATCAATTGAGAACATTATCTGCATCTGAAGGTTACGGCAATCTTCCTTCTGTATTTGTTAAATCCTTAGCAGAAGACATAGATGGTGAAATATGGATTGGAACTGAAACGGGAATGGTGGTACTTTATAATACTGCGAATATATTTGACGGTGGGTTTGGTGATTATGATGCCAGCTCAATTCTAATTGAAGTTGATGGAGAAGTAGAAGAACTTTTGGGTGAGTCCGATATCACCGCAATTACTGTAGATGGTGGAAACAGAAAATGGATTGGGACAAGTAGTTCTGGGATATTTTGTTTGTCTCCTGACGGTACGGAAGAAATTTTTAGATATTCTAAAGAAAACAGCCCTCTTATTTCTAACAACGTATTTGATATCAGAACTGATTTGCTCTCTGGTGAAGTTTATGTCGCCACTGAAGCAGGACTTGTTTCTGTTCGAACAGATGCTACCTTAGGCGACCCTGAATTTAGTAATGTGAAAGTTTTCCCGAATCCGGTAAGACCGGAATATTCTGGACCAATTACAATTCAAGGCTTAGGTTATGAATCTGATGTCAAGGTCACGGATATATCCGGAAACATAGTATACAAAACGCAATCAAATGGCGGAACTGTAGTTTGGGATGGATTAACATTGAGCGGAGAAAGAGCTCAATCAGGTGTTTATTTAGTTTGGAGTGCGGTAGCTGGAGCTAAAGGTAAAAACGTAGCTAAAATTTTATTAATTAATTAAGATGAGTTCTGGTCAAATTGAAGGGATTGTTCTTCAAAAAATAGACTATTCTGAAACAAGCCTCATCATCAAAATGCTCACTGAAAGTCAGGGCGTTCAGAGCTTTATTTATCAAGGAGCAAAACGGAAAAACAAAAAAGGTAACCTTATTAGTCCTTTAGCGATTTTATCTGTCAATTATTATAACCGTGGAGATAGTGATTTACTAAAAATATCATCCGTTGAACCGTCTGTGATTTATAAAGATATTCCTTACAACCCATACAAATCTTCAATTATTTTTTTTATGAATGAAGTGTTGAATGCAACACTAAAAGACAAGGAAGAAAGTTCCGAATTATTTACTTTTCTTAAAAGCATTTTAGAAATTTTGGATTTATCTGATGAAACAGCAAACTTTCCGATTAAATTTTTATATCAATTATCTAAGTTTCATGGGTTCTATCCGCAGTTAGATAAGGACGGTTTATATCTTGATTTACAAGAAGGTAGATACGTTAAGTATTTACCCAATCATCCTTTCTATTTATCAGAACAAAAATCTAAATTACTTTTGGCCTTTTCGGGCACGAATTTTGATGGAGTAAATGACCCAAAAATAGATTTAGCAACACGCAGAGAATTAGTCCATGATTTACTCAATTATTACAAGGTTCTGTTCGATAAATTCCCAGAAATTAAAAGTCTTTCAATCCTTGAAGCTACTCTGCACGATTAGTCTTTTATTTTCTTTCTCTGTTTTAGCCCAAAACGTAACAATTCTAGATTCTTCCACAAATAAACCCGTAAAAGAGGTCTTTATATATTCCAAAGAAAACCCCAGAGGAGTTTTATCTGATAAAGATGGTGTAATCAGTTTGAGTAGTTTTGGAGCTGATGAAATGTTGATTATTCAGCACATTAGATTTGACAAACTCTATATTAGCAAGAAAGAAACACTTTCAGGCACAATTTATCTAGTTCCGAAAGAAAATCAATTACCCACCATTTATTACGATCACCCGCTGCGTTACAACGTTGATGAAAAAGACGAACCAGGAAGAATAGAGAAGATTACGAAAGAAATAGTCAAGCTTGAAAACCCTGCAACTTCTGCCGATATGTTACAAAACACGGGCGGAGTTTTGGTCCAAAAATCACAAGGTGGAGGAGGTTCACCGATTATAAGAGGTTTTGAGGCAAATAAATTATTATTGGTAATTGATGGGGTTAGGATGAACAATGCCATTTATAGAAGTGGCCATCTTCAGAACGCTATAACTGTAGATAATGCGGTTTTAGACCACACCGAGGTCATATTTGGCCCGAGCTCTTCGCTTTACGGTTCAGATGCTTTGGGAGGCGTTATACACTTTCACACAATAGATCCTGAAATCAACGGCATAGACAGTACCTATTTTCACGGCAATAGTTATTTGCGATTCAACAGTAACAACAGAAGTATGACAGGTCATTTTGACTTTTCAATAGGAAAAAATAAGTGGGCGCTATTATCGTCATTTACAGCCAGCAAATTTGGGGACATCATCAGTGGAAAAAATCGAGCGTTTCATAATGATAGTACGTGGGGATTGCATCCAGAAGTTATTATTCAAAGTAATGGTTCAGATAGCATAGTTGAAAATTTAAATCCTCATATTCAAGCTAACAGCGGATATTCTCAATTTGACTTCTTAGAGAAATTTGTTTACCAATCAAATGATCATTTGAAATACACATTCAATCTCCAGTTTTCGACCTCATCAAACGTGAATCGGTACGATAAATTAACTGAATATGCAGGGTCTGAATTAAGATACGCGGAATGGTATTATGGCCCACAGACTAGGTTCTTGGGTCAATTCAAGGTAGACTTCAGTAAAAACCCAAACAACCCAAAAAATAAGCTCTATCATGCCGGTGTTTTCTCTTTGGCGTATCAAAAAATAGATGAAGACAGAATTAGTAGAAGGTATCAAAATGCCATGAGAGAATATCAAGAAGAAGACTTAAACATTTTTTCTTTGAACTTAGATTTTAACAGGATTCTCACAAAAAATCGCATCTTTTTCTATGGATTGGAGGCCCAACATAATATGGTGAACTCTACCGCTTTTAACCGTAACATAAACACAGGATTAAGCTCGGACGTCCAAACAAGGTATCCGCAAGAAAGTAACTATTTAAGTTCAGGAATTTATGTGGAATTTAAAAAGAAGTTCAAAAACAAAGCCAATTTTACCACCGGTTTGAGGTATTCGTTTATCTATGCGAACTCTCAATTTAAAGACACAAGCTTCTTATCATTACCTTTTAACGAAGTCAATATTTTAACTGGCGCTCCATCTGGTAATGTTGGTTTTGTTTTACGACCAGATTCAGTAACAAAAATTTCTATTCAAGCCACAACAGGTTTTAGAGCACCAAATATTGATGATTATGGTAAAGTATTTGAAAAAAGCGGGTACACAGTGGTTCCAAACAATGGACTTAAACCTGAATACGCATTAGGTGGTGAGTTATCTGCTCAACGTTCTTTTGGAAAGGATTTGTTGAAGATTGGTGGAACCGTATATTCAACTTATTTGTTTAACGCAATGGTTCAAAGAGACTTCACATTGAATGGTCAAGACTCTATTATGTATGATGGTCAAATGACTAAAATTCAGTCTATTGTAAATACTGACAAAGCCATTATTTACGGCCTCTCAGCCTTTGTAAAAATCAATTTTACCTCAAAATTCAATTTTAATTACAGCTATAATTATACCAAGGGTCAAGATTTATCTGCAAATACACCTTTAGAGCATATTGCTCCCCAATTTGGCAAAATATCGTTCCAATACGCCAGTAAAAAACTGAATACTTCCATTTATAGTTTCTACAACTTTAGAAAAAAACTGTCCGACTATACACCAGGTGGTGATAACATTGATCTCACTCCAAATGAAGGGGGAACACCTCCTTGGTGGACTTTAAACTTTAGAATTAATTATACCTTTTATGAGAAATTATCCCTTCAATTTGCTGCCGAAAACATCTTAGATATGCATTACAGACAGTTTGCCTCAGGAATAACCGCTCCTGGTAGAAATTTTATGGTGAGTTTTAAAGCAGAGTTTTAATTGAACTAAAGCTTCTAAGGTATCGAGTGACACAAAATATAAAAGGCGAGAAGTTGAACCTCTCGCCTTTTTTAATGAATGATTCGTTCTGAGTTTTATCTCAATACAATCTTCTTAGTTACGCTTTCATCTCCAGAATAAACTTTAACAAAGTAAACTCCTGAAGCCATTCCGCTTAAATCCATATTGACATTTTGATTTTTTACATCACCGAATGATCCAGCGTAAACTTGATCACCAATAACATTAATCACCTCAATGTTCAAATCTCTACTTTCGTTCAAGTTGAAAATCAATTGGAATTCGCCATTTGTTGGATTAGGATAAAGCGTGAAAGAATTAGCTAATTCTTCAGCAATACCTTGCGGATTACTTACGGTAAGTGTAACATTTAATTCTGCTTCACAACCCGATCCATCAGTAACGTTACAACTGTATGTTGTGGTAACTACAGGTGCTACATCAACTGTCTGTGTGGTAGCAATTTGAATTGGACCCGCACCTTCGTTAGCATACCATGTCCAAGATGCACCACCTGTTACAGCCAAAGTAGTATTGGTTCCGGCCATAATCGTTTGATCTGGTGTTATTGTTGGAGCAAACGTGTTCACGTTACCTACATCTACTGTTCCAGTCACCTCGCAATTCGCGTTATCGGTGAATATGTAGTTATAAGTACCAGCAATTAAGTTAGAATAGGTTCCAGCCGTTTCAAAAGTTGCACCATTGTTAATGGAGTAGTTATACGGTCCGCCATTTCCACCTGAAAGTGTCACGTTAATTGTACCGTCAGCAGCAATACAGTTTTCATCACCTACGGTAAAGCTTGGTGTTATTGTTGGATTAACTGTAATTACATGAGGACCATCAATATCAGTTTCACAAGATCCATCAGCTTCTAAATTAAAGGTCCAAGTACCAGCTGTAAGAGTGGTAGTCAAGTTTCCTTGATCAAAGAAATAGTTATTTGTACCATCTGTAATGTCCCAGTAATAAGCATTCGTGTTCGTAGACCCGAAACCATTCATAGTCACATCCATACCCTCACATGTCTCTGTTGCAGGCCAAACAGCCACTGCATTTGGTGAAGGTCCATTAGAAGTTAATACATCTAAAATTAAAGAACAATCAGGGGCACTTGTAAAGAAGCTGGTTGATGATTGCCAGTTAAAGTTAAGCGCTAAGTTTGGTTCGTAACCTTGAACCCATGTTGAACTAGGTCCTGAAGGTCTATCAGAGAAGTTAGTAGTTGCAAACAAAACTGTATCTTGAATAGTAGTGTTGCTATATTCAAACTCATAACCTACCCAGAATTCACCATTTACTGGAACTGGAGTAGTAAAATCAATTTCATTCCAAAATCCAGCATTTAAACTTGAAATTGGCACTGCTTCTGAACCAATCACAGCTCCTGGACCTGGAGTTGCACCATTGTTTGCCCAAACCGTGAATATGACATCATTTGCTGGACCTAAATCATCTGCCTGATAAACCGGTAAATACAACCTTTTAATCGTAGTAGGTGAATTCACAAAAAAGCTATCGGCAATGTGTTGCATTTGAAAATCATTTGTACCTGGCAAATAAAGAGAACCAGGATAGTATCCATCACCGCCGGTTAAACTATAAGCAGTCATGTTTGCACCTTCGGCACTTGAATAATTACGAATCGTATCGCAGGCAGTAGTGCCTCCACCAGAAGCTACTACGTTAATATAAGCCGTCTTCGTTTCATTATCTGTCCCGTAAGGATTTGAAGCATCTAATTGAATCTCATAGGTGCCAACATTTGCAAATTGCATAGTTACATTTTGATCTGTAGCAACGGTACCGTTTACAAATGTCACCCCTGCAGCTGGATTTGATGTCCACGACCACATAGTAGGATAATTTGTAGATAAATCCGAGAAATTGATAGACCCACCTGCTACAATTGTAGTGATATCAGCAACAAAATCCGCAACTGGAGGCATTGGGTTAATTGGAACACAGCCTTGAGAGCTTAATAAGCTAGAACGAGAACCATTCAATACTGCTGTCATTAAGTTGGCTTGTTCTGTAGTATACATAACTTGACAATTCGAGTAATCCATAAAGTTCTCGTACTGAGTTTCAGTTCCTGAACAAGTTTGTTGAGAACCACTACAAGAACCAGAATAGTTAAAAGATGGTCCAGCAGTTACTGGTGTATCGGTTAAACCGTCATCTTGTCCACAACCTGATGCTGTGTTTGAATTTCCCCAAGTGTGAGAAAGACCTAAATAGTGACCGATTTCATGAGTTAAAACTCTATTCGTTGGTGGCATTCCTAAATTGTAATCAATAACGATTCCATCAATAGATGCTGGTGGTAAAGCTGTTGTAGTTGGCTTATATGCGTATCCAGCAGTTCCAGAAGAAGCGCCATTGGTGATATCACAAATCCAAACATTTACATAACTAGTTCTATCCCATCCTGGAGTACCTGTGTTTCCACCAGTGTTTCCTTTCATTTTATTTGATTCCGTATTTGGATCATAATAATCTTCAGTAGTAGCAACTCTATTGATTCCTAATTCTGTAAGTTGATTTCCCCATGGATCTCTTTGTGCCAAACAGAATTCTATGTCAGCATCTGCTGCTGTCCACCCAAACCCAGTTCTTAAGTTCCCTACATCAGAATTTGATGCTGTAAAATCAAGATTCACGGCATTCAACAAAGCGTTAATTGCTGCTTCACTTACATTTTCAGCAGGATTATTAGGGTTGTGAACTACGTGAAAAATAATTGGAATAGTATACGTGGCTCTAGGAGTCATTTGACCTTGAGCATCCTGATTTTGTCTAATCTGTTGTTGTTTATATTCCTCTTGTATTCCATAAGAATTCACCCAGTCTTGAGTTAAAGCATCTGATAAACAATGATGTCCATCACACTGATGATTTAAATCAGGTGAATTACTTAAATGTGAGTTGGTTGCTTGTACATTAAACGTTGCGACTTTTGCTCCGGCACCCTGTCCGATCTGAGCAATGGCTGACGTAAATGGCAAGAAAAAAAGCGCAGAAAGCGCTAAGCGAGTAACTGTTTTTCTCATATCCATAGATTTTTGATTCTGCCTAATTTAGTGAAATTCAGGGTTGAAACAAAATCTTTGGCGGATATTCAACGATTAAACGGAATGTCTATAATATCTTAACAACTGTTTGATAGAAATTGTTAACAGAACCGATCACTTCATACTTGATGTAAAATGAATCTGTCCATTCGGTAAAAGCTTTAAACTCGTGCATTGGAACATTGAATTCATCAAAGAAAATAATGTCGCCTGATCGCAAATAAGGAGTCATTAAGGTGAGTACATATAATGTGGCTGAATAAAGATCAGCATCCATGTGAATTACTTTTCTTTTTTCTGGGTCGAAATCCGTTAAAAACGGAATCAAAGTTTGTTGAAATAATCCTTGATGAAAGCGACATCTTTCATCATCCATTTGTGGAGGCTCATCACCATTCGACATATCTCCAGCTTTAAAAGGACCCCAATCTTCTGGTAAACCAGAAAAAGTATCAAAACCTTCGAATCGTGCATTTGGATTTTTTAATTCATTAGCCCACCAACGGAACGACCCTCCTTTAGAAACTCCAAATTCCAGATAATTCACGTCATCAATCTGCTCTGACTTGATCACATGTCTAAACATTTCTTCTCTCTTGGTATACACAAACTTAGATGCGTAAAAATCTGAAAACGCATTTTTCTTGTGCTTTTTAGCAAACCGAGACATTTTAGCTAAGTGCCCTAAAAAAATAAATATTTTACTTGGTATTAAAACGTGTAATTGCAACACGAAAAACCAGCCTTTAAGTTTTCCTCTCATGTTTTTGCTTATCTGGAATCAAAGATATAAAACCATTTTAAGTTTAATCTAATCCATACAAATAGTCCGTATTTACACCTACACGAATGCCAATTAACTTATAATCATTATATTACTGTTATTAAGCTATTATTTTGAACAAACTTTTCCTAATCATATCTCAACTTTTCTTTTGCAGTTTTTTGCTTAGTCAAGCCATTTCTTTTACAGATTCTGAAAAGTTATGGATTCAAGAACATCCAGTAGTAGAATTTGGTTATGAACCCAAGTGGGAACCCTATGAGATTTATGATCAAGGAGAATACACTGGTATTGTAGGAGAATATGTTCAACGAATAGAAGATGCCACAGGTATTGAAATGCGACCTATTCCTGATATTAGCTGGAAAAAATCTCTTGAAGGCTTGAAATCTGGATCTGTCAAAATGGTCCCCAGCTGTGCGATTGATGAGGAGCGCAAAAAATATTTGGTATTTACGAAACCATACGTGTCAGACCCTCTTGTCATATCTACACGAAGAGAATACGAATTTGTCTCATGTCTTCAAGATTTATATGGTCACACAGTCGCCCTTCCAGAGGGTTATTGGACCACTTCACTGATTAAAAATGATCATCCCAAAATAAAAGTCATTGAAAAGCCAAGTATTCAGGCTTGTCTTGAAGCTGTGAGTTTTGAAGAAGCAGATGCTTATGTTGGTAGCTTAGGTGTCATTAGTTATTATGTCAATCATAAAGGTTTCACTAACCTTAAAATTGCTGCACCCACTAGGTATGAGGATATAAAAATTGCCATGGCCTTTAATAAAGACTGGATAGTTTTTAGAGACATCTGTCAAAAAGTGCTCAATTCCATTTCTATTCAAGAAAGTAGTAGAATCAGACAGGATTGGATTTCGGTGAGATACGAATACGGGTTTTCATGGTCTAAGGCACTGACTTGGATGCTCATCATTGGTGGAATAGCTTTAGCCGCTTTATTACTCTTTTATCTCTGGAATAGATCTTTGAAAAAACAGGTTGCCGAAAAGACCAAAATGCAAGAAACATTGAAGGTCTCACTGGATCAAATTAAAAAGCAGGACAGAGAAAAGAAAGTCCTACTTCAAGAAATTCACCACAGGGTTAAAAATAATCTTCAAATCATCACCAGCTTAATTAGATTACAGGCAAGTACGGCTGAAAACGAGGAGATCGAAAGTTCCTTGACAGATGCTACTGAACGAATACGAGCTATTGCATTGATACATGAAAAAATTTATAATACGTCAGAACTCAATTACATTTCAGCCCAAGAATACATCTCAGCACTTGCAAATGATATCATTTCTTCATTTAGTGATTCAAAAAAAGTAGATCTCGAAATCGATTGTGAAACAAGTGAATTGGATTTGAAAGCAATCGTTCCTTTGGCACTTATCCTTAATGAATTGATCACGAACAGCTTAAAGTATGGTTTTAAGGGGAAGTCAACCGGAAAAATCACCATTTATTTAAAAGATAATTCAACAACATTAACATTGAACTATTTGGATAACGGTCAGTGGTTAGACAATCCTGGAAGTAAGAATTTCGGAACCTCTTTAATTTCAATTTTTACAGATCAATTAGAAGGCAGTTATAAATTAACTAAATCAGTCACTGGAACTCAGTATGACTTTGAATTCAAGGCCTACAAATAAAAAATCCGCCACGATCAATATCATGGCGGATTCAAAATCAACTTTGTATTCTACTGAATATTCAATTTCTTTTTCATCTCTTTAGATAAACCATCTTTATGCAAGTAGATGTTGATTGTTTTGTATTTAAAGTATGCTTCTGAAGCATAGAAATATCCATCACAATCATTGTAAGACGTTCCCCATGAATTTTTGATTAACAAATACTTGGTTCCGTTTTGGTCTTTGTATAAACCAACTGCATGCATACCATGATCATCAGTGGTTTGTTTACCATCATAACCTTTTTGTCTCAATTCTTGAGTAATTTCTAACTCTTCACCTGGCTCCATAAAGCAAGACGCTTTTTTCTCAGCACCAGCGTCAGAGAAATTTTTATTAGATTTTCCTGAAACAAAAATGGTAGACTCATCTTTAGGTACTATTGCTAAACCAGATCTAAAACTAAAGTAATCTTCAGAAACATCAGCTCCCCATGCAAAAGAGTAACCTTCTCTTAAAGCATATTCAGCCGCTCCCCATAAGTCTTCTAAAGGAACGTTATAAGAACTACCCCATGCCCAGTTATCAGCAATTGCTAATTGACATTCTTGGTTGAACGGGTGATTTGAAAATGAAGTCAATGAAATATAATCATCCATATTTAATCCCAATTCATCTCTATATGATATGGGATTGTACTCTTTTCCATCCACCTTGAATTTCATATCTTTCACATCCTCAGGAATGAATCCTAAATAAGAATTTAAGATTCCGCGCAATGCAGGCATCCAAGCATTGGTCATCACATCACCATCACCCATTTCATCTCGCGCTTCTAAAAGACCTTTCATAGCACCTTTCAAAACAGCAGATAATTCAGCATGTGTATGTTTTTCTGAATCGTAATTGATCCCCTTGTATGCAGATTCTGGCACGATACCAAATCGGCTAATCACCCATGGAATGTCATGAAAAGCACCACCTTCATCAAAGTTGGTGTTGCCGTCTGTTCTGTAATATTTCTCAGCTTTACCAAGATACGCTTGATAAACAATAAACATCTCAGATAGAATCGGCATTGTTTTGCCTGTTCTCTTCAACTCTGTTTCAAAAAATGACAGCGCAGAAAAACTCCAACAAGTTCCTGTCCATCCTTGCGACTGAACTGGCGTTGCATCTAAATGAACCTCTTTCGTAAATTTATAACTGCTACCCTCTTTATTTGTAATATCTGCTTTTTGTGCAAATGTTGATCCTAAAAAGAACACCATGGCCACTGCAGAAAATATCTTTTTCATATTCTAATAAATTGATTTCGTTAAAATTAATCATTGCATTCGAATCACCCAAGCACAATGAGGTTTAATGGAAAATAAAGATGACGAATTTCAAGATTTGTGGTTGAATGGATTTAATATTTCAGTACCCAGCCCGAAAATCCATTAGATTGTAATTGATCAACAGCCTTTTTAGCTGCATCTTTAGAGGCATAGCCACCTGCAGATACGCGGTGAAGTCCACCTTTTTTATCTAAAATTTGTGCAGAAAAACCTTTGCTGTTAAGATCAGCAACGAGATTGTTGGCATTGTCTTGAACAGAAAAACATCCTGAAATCACATGGTAATTCCCAGATTGTACTTCGTTGTTTTCATAGGTGTTGACTTGAGTGACTTCAACGACCTGTGTTTTATCGATTTCTTCTGTCAAAGCCAATTCCTCCTTTTGCAATGCAACAGGAACATAAAAATCTTCTAGCAATTCAAAATTATAAACTGATGCGTCAATATTTTCGGTCAACTCCTCTAAGCTTTTGAATTGTTCAATTTCAGCAAAGCTGGCCACATCATGTCTTAAATCATAAGTACGCTCTGCTTGTTTGTGAATGGGATTAAAATCAGAAAACTGCACCAGGCCAGTATCTAACGCGTCAGTTTCCATTGGAATCCAATATGAATAAAACAATATCGGAACAAAAACAGCCGCGGCAGTGTATTTCACTACAGTACCAAATACGTTTCGCTTTATCGGTTGATTGACTTCTTCAACAGTCTCCGTTGACTCAACTGATTCAATTTTCAACGATTCATCTAATTGTACCTTTTCCTTCGCAACGAGTTTAGGTGTTTTTTCTTCAACAACTTTAATTGGTTCAACTACAACTTTATTTTCAACCTTAGTTTCCTCAACTTTTGATTCTTGAACATCTGGTTGTTTTTCAACTGGTCGCTGAATTTTAACGGTTTCAACTGAACGATTTTCTTTTTTTACTTCTGAAAATCTCACGAAATCTATCGATCTTAATCCGTAAGCTGCCAACAATAAATTGGTTTCTCGTGATTGTTCGAACTGAATTTTATCATTCTTGCGATACAAAAACCCGATTTCACCGAATTCTATGCGTTCGTTGTTCTTCAACTTTTCGTTCCATCCAGTAACTTCATCCGAAATAAAAGACAATGCTTGTACATAATCTACTTTTTTATCAATGGATATATAATTGCCAAGGAGCCCATCATTGGTTGTGAGATGAGGGTTGAACAGTACACTTTTTGATGGAGGATGAATTTTTTTACTAAACTCCTCAACCACAGCCGATCTATAATTAGCCACAAATCCTCCGAAATTGGGAACAATGACACAATTATGCTCGTGTAGTAAATTTGATATGTAATCTTGCAATAACATCCTATCCAACAAAGTTAAGAAGATATTTAATTATACGCCAAACCTTTTGATTCGTTACGGAATTGCAACATAATTTCGCCAAAAAATAAGAAATGTGTTTATCATTAACCACTTATATAAAAGGTTGAGCGCTTGACCCATTTGTTGAGCGTTCATCTCTATTTAACATTTTTAGTTAATTACCTTTACGGATATTTGCATATCATCTAATTACAAGCACATGTCATTGTCTAAAGTTGTTTCATTATTCGCTTCACTATTTATCCTGTCAGTAGGTTCTGCACAAACCTTTACGGTTAAAGGAAATGCCTCTACCGAAGTTGAGCCTGTTCCATTCGCAAACATCTTGGTAAAATCAATAAAAGATTCGGCAGTAGTGAAGTTTGGTATCACTGATACTTTGGGCGACTTTACTATTTCAGGAATTCCGAATGGAGACTATTTTATTCAAGCCTCTGCAGTGGGAATCACTAAATATGTGACAGAGAAATTTACGGTTAACGGAAAAGATGTGGAACTTGCACCTTTTCCCATGACACCGGACGATCAATTGGCTACCGTTCAGGTCGTAAAAATGAGGCCTATCATTGAAATTCACCCAGACAAAACGGTGTTTAACGTTGATAATACTTTAAATGCTACAGGCTCAAACGGATTTGATTTATTGAGAAAAGCGCCAGGGGTAATAATTGACAACAGTAACAACATTATTGTTGAAGGCAAGGCTGGCGTTCAAGTTTATATTGATGGTAAACCATCCATTTTGGCAGGAGACGATTTAATCAACTTCTTAAAAACACTTCAAGCAGCAGATATTGATAACATAGAAATTATTACGCAACCCTCATCTAAATATGATGCAGCCGGTGGCGCAGGTATCATCAATATTATTTTGAAACGAGATAAAAAATTAGGAACAAACGGTACCATAACGGCTGGATATGCATATGGGAAGAATCATCATGGAAATGGATCAATTTCACTGAATCATAGAAATAAAAAAGCCAACATCTATACATCTTATAGCAACAGTTTTGGTAAAAACTGGAACTTTTTCAATATGGAACGAACACAATTCGGATCTTTATATGATACCGAAACCATTAATAATAATTATACAGGATCTCATAACGGTAAAATAGGTGCAGACTGGTTTTTAAACCCAAAACACACCATAGGCGTCTTAGCATCTGGAAGCTACTTTGATTCAAGGGGTGAAGGCAATACGGTAACGAATATTTTCACCAACACCTCTGATCAAACCCCAGCGCAAATATTAATTGCTGACAATTCGGGAACTGGTCTAAATTATAACGTTGCCGGAAATGTCAATTACCAATTTACAGATACCTTAGGTCACGAATTTAGCATGGATGCCGATTACGCCATTTATAAACGTGAAGCTGATAATTATCAGCCCAATCTCTATTTAGACGGATCTACACAAGACACTTTATTCGAGAACAATTATCGAATGCTTACCCCTACCGATATTTCAATTTTTGCGGTAAAAGCTGATTATGCTCAAAACTTATGGAAAGGAAAATTAAGTGTCGGCGCAAAATTTTCACTTGTAAATACAGACAACACTTTTGAATTTTTTGATGTTCAAGATGGAGTTGAAACCAAAAATGTAGATCGTTCCAATACCTTTTTATATCAAGAAAATATCAATGCTGCTTATCTAAACTACGCCAGGAAATTCGGCATGAAATGGAGCATTCAAGCTGGATTAAGAGCTGAGCACACCAGATCATTTGGTGATTTGAAAAGTACGCAATCCACAGCTGAAGACTCAGTAAGAAGAGAGTATATTAATTTGTTTCCAAGCGCTGGAATTACTTATATGCCGAATAGGAAACACATGTGGTCACTAACTTTTAGCAAAAGAATTCAACGACCTAATTACCAATCTTTAAATCCGTTCGTGAATCAATCAACAGAACTTTCATTTATGAAGGGGAATCCTTTTTTACAACCGCAATATGCCTACAACACCAAACTCTCGCATACGTTCAAATACAGATTCACAACTTCGTTGAGTTACAGCTATACTGAAGATTTCTTTGCTCAGGTAACGGATACTTTAGGAGTTGATAAAAGCTTTTTAACTTCGTTAAACGTTGCTGATCAAAGCACCATCAATCTGGGATTAAGTCTACCGTTCACAATTAAACCTTGGTGGAATGTATACTTATCGGTGAACGCATTTTATTCATCATACTTAGCAAATGACCCTAAGTTTACGCCAATTACACAACAGACAGTAAGTTTCTATGGTCAAAACTCGTTTTTACTTCCAGGTGGATTCAAATTGGAATTATCAGGCTGGTTCTCTTCTCCTTCAGTATGGGGTGGAACTTATCGAACAAAGAGCATGGGCTCGTTTGATGCGGCAATTGAAAAGAAATTTTTGAATGATCGACTATCATTGAGATTAGCTGGTTCTGACATCTTTTTCACCTCATTTTGGCAAGCAGATGCCGAATTTGGTGAAGTGGCATTTATTGGTTCTGGCGGATACGAAAGTCAACGCATTAAATTCAACCTGACTTATAATTTTGGTAATCGTGAGGTGAAGAAAACGCGTGATAGAAAAACCAGTTTAGAAGACGAGGACAAAAGAACAGGAGGCGAATAGTTTCAGTAATTTCTCGACTTGTAATCGTAGTACAAGTCGAAATAACTTTTCGTTTCTATAAGAACTAAACCACCTGTGGTGTCTCCATATTTAGCAGGGATACCGCCATAATAGATCTCGGCACTTTGGAATGAAGATTTAGGGATTTCTGTTGAACCTATGATTTTAACGCCATCAATAAACACCTCAACATCTCCCCTTCTTGAACCTCTTACCAGCTCGGTCTCTTGAAAGTCTACCATTAAAATTCCAGTGGTTCGATCAGGCCCAACCAACTGTCGTAAAGGACTTTCATAAAACTCACTGACTCCGATAAAATCCTTTTTAAAGGGATGATTGAGATCATTATCATAATAGATTGGAGGAGGCCAACATCCTAAATCGCA
>JAUHXX010000228.1 GCA_030426825.1 Bacteroidia bacterium
CCGGCATCATAAGCAGCTGCTCCAAAGGACTCTCCCCAAACATAGTTTCCAGAGACATCATACTTAACAAGAAAATTATCATTCCCTCCGTTTGAAACTAAATTCTGAGTCGCTATTCCCGGATCAAAATCAACTGTTCCGGAAAAATATCCTGAAACATAAACATTCCCTGAACCGTCTGCAGCGATTGAATACCCATCTTCATTAGGCCCTGCTCCACAGTTAAATGCCCAAACAAAATTTCCGTTGGCATCTAACTTTTGAACAAACATATCTGCTGCTCCGTTGCTCGCTAAATTCGTGGTTCCAGTACCTGGATCTGCATCCATAGTTCCTCTAAAGAAACCAGTAGTTATTACATTGCCAGAAGGGTCAATAGCCATATCTCTGCCCATATCATCCAAGCCAGCTCCTGCAGTTGCAGCCCAAACATAATTTCCACTTGCATCTAATTTTAAAATGAAAATATCTGAACCTCCATTAGAACTAAAGTTACTTACACCTGTCCCAGGATCAAAATCTACCGTTCCTCTAAAATAGCCAGACACATAAATATTTCCAGCAGGATCAGTTTCTACGTCAAGCCCTTCATCATTACTAGTTGAACCAATAGAATGAGCCCAAACAATATCTCCATTAGCATCTAGTTTTTGAATTACGATATCTGTTCCGCCTTGCGAAGTCAAATCGACATTGCCTGCACCTGGATCAAAATCAACGGTGCCCTGAAAAGCTCCCACAGATATCACATTACTATTCAGGTCAGTTGTTACGGCCTGTGCTACGTCAGTGCCACTACTTCCTTGAGCTGCACTCCAATTATAGACATGCTCTTGTGCATTTGCTGACCCTACTAACGCCCCATTAAGAAGTAAGGTGCCAACTAAAAATTTAAGTTTTTTCATCATTTAAAAATTAAGGTTATTATTTCGGCCAAATTAATGCCGAGACACGCCTTAATTTTTAAATTGTTCTGAACAACCAGATTTTGTTCTAAACAACAAGTTAATGGTCAAATTAACTCAGAAACATCCTTCTTATAGGACCTCGAAACCGGTATTTCAACATTTTCAATATAAACAGATGATGCTTTTTTAGAGCTAATTTTAGTTTTATTTACGACATACGAACGGTGAACTCTGATGAAGTCGTCAGAAAGTTTTACTTCTAAGTCTTTCAATTTAATCCGTTGAATAATTTCATTTTTTATAGTGTGAATCATAGTATAAACTCCATCCGCTTCGCAATAGCGTATATCGCTTTCTAAAAGTCTTTCTTCACCTTTTTTTGTCAGTATGTTTATGAACTTTACAGAATTCAGTTTTAATTTCACAAGTTCAAGAGCGGCAATAACATCTCCTTCTTTAAAAGGTTTTGTAATATAGGTTTCAGGTTTAGTTTGAATAGCCACTTTCATGACTTCCATTTCATTATTTGCAGTGATGTAGATGAACGGAATCTTTTTTTCACTTAGTGTTGCAGCAAAATCAATTCCATTATCATCATTCGACAAGCGTATATCAAGTAAAAAAAGGTCTGGTTTTTGAGCGATAGCCTCATTTGCTTCCACAATGTTCTCGGCCAAAGCAACAGGTTTGTACCCGTTTTTTAAAAGGATATTTTCTAAATGGTCGGCAACAATAATCTCGTCTTCTACAATAGCAACTTTCATCATGGTTTTACAATCACTTTAAAATGAAATCCGTTCTCATTCCAGATCTCATATTTACTTTTTAATTGACGGCACATCATATCAATGAGTTTTGGTTTCTTTGCATCTTTGATACCTACGCCGTTATCTGAATACTCAAATTTTATTTTGCCTCCGCTTTCTACTTTAAAATCAGCTTTTATGATCTTATTTGTTGAACTATCATTAAATCCATGCTTAATTGAATTGATGATCAATTCGTTAAAAAGAAGCCCCAAATAAATTGATTTAGAAACGCTATAAGATAACATTTCATCCAATTCTATTTCCAGCTGAATACCTTTTGCCGAATAAATGGGCTCAAGATTTTCTGTCAAATTACTGAGGTATTTAGATAAGTTAATTTCGTCTTTCTCTTCATTAATGTACATCTGCTGATGAAGGGTTGCTATCGACTCTATCTTTGAACCTAAATTTCGCAAGGCATCTATTTCTTGATCCTCTTTTTTACTCATTTCCCTCGCTACTAAGGAAACAATTACTTGTAGATTATTTTTTATACGGTGGTTTGCTTCACCCACTAAAAATTCATTTTCTTTTAATAACTTTTTAAGCTTTCGATTCTTCTTTCGAATGATGAATAATGACGTTATAATAAACAAAAGTGCCGTTCCTAGAATCACGGCAAAACGGAAAACCACCGTTTTCTCTTCTCGTTCTTGATCAAGTAAGGCTGCTTGAGAATTGATTTTAATTTTTTGACCCTCCGTATCGTAAGCCATTTTTAAATTCTCCAAATTCGTTCCATGCGCCGTTTTAATAATTTCTAATTCGGCTCTCAAACTTTTTTCCTGTGCAATATAAGCGCTTAAAGAATCATTTAATTTGAAGTAAGATTCGGTTAAAAAATGGTTTCCAGGAGACTTTATTAAATACCAATGTGAATCCTCAATCTGATTTAAAAGAGGAGCCAAATAATAGACCACTGAATCATACATTTCTAAATGATAATAGATTCGAGAAAAATTGTACGTTGCGTTGGCATAATCATAACTCTTTTTATCAAATTCAGACCTAGCCTTATTATAATAAACTAAAGCGGTGTCATACAGAAAGTTGCGCTCAGAGACATACCCTAACTCGTTAAAAACCACCCCTTTAATGCCCTTGACCCCATGTTTGTCAGCTATTGAAAGCGCTTTAAGACTTTGTATTTTTGCAGAATCTGTTTTGCCATTCTGATTGTAAAAAAAAGCTAAGCGGTGATAATATTGGCAATTGATTTCGGGTTTAAACTTAGGATCGGGAGATATGCTGCGCAATAAAATCTCTGCTTTAGCAGATTCACTTCTCATTAAATAAATATTGGCAAGCTCAATACTTGCCACAAAGCTTAATTCTTTAAAACCTAAAGATTCACTGATCATTTTTGCTTTTGCAAAATTCTCGAAAGCTCTATCTGACATTCCATCATCATAAAATTGACGACCTTGTTGAATTAATTTGTTCAATTGAATTTTATGGACATCCACCTCTTTATCCTGACAAAAAATAAAGGATGACCAACTTACCAGAAATAAAACAGATAGTAATTTAAACTGACAGTGCATAATCGTGAATAAGTATAGTAAATATATATCAGATTGAGAGAAGACATCCTTTTAAATACACTTAAAATTCCTATCTTGTACCTCCTTATTTTAACCGTCAAATATGACTCCAGTACACGATAAAAAATTATTTCTTTTAGATGCATTTGCCTTAATTTACAGAGCTTATTATGCTTTTATAAAGAATCCTAGAATAAATAGTCAAGGACAAAATACATCTGCAGCGTTTGGTTTTACAAATGCCATGTTGGATGTCATTAAAAAAGAGAATCCTACTCATCTGGCGGTTGTGTTTGATTCGCCCGGTTTAACTAAAAGAGCTGAAGAGTTTGAAGATTATAAAGCGCACCGTGAAGCAATGCCAGAGGATATCGCCTCAATGATTGAACCAATCAAGGAAATTGTCCGAGCATTCAATATTCCAATTTTAATTAGCCCTGGTGATGAGGCAGACGATATCATTGGAACCATTGCTAAACAAGCTGAACAAAACGGATTTCATACCTATATGATGACACCGGATAAAGATTTTGCACAGCTTGTATCTGACAAAATTTTCATGTATAAACCAAGTAGAGGCGGTAAACCACCAGAAATTTGGGGGATTCCAGAAGTTCAAGAAAAATTCGGAGTTGAAACTCCAGAGCAGGTGATTGATTATTTAGGGCTCGTTGGTGATAGCGCAGATAACATCCCTGGGATACCAGGAGTAGGACCCGTTGCAGCTAAAAAATTAATAGGTCAATATGGTTCAATTGAAGGGATTCTGGAAAATGTAGAAGAGCTTAAAGGAAAACAAAAAGAAAATTTCATTGAGTTCAAACAGCAAGGCTTAGACTCAAAAAAATTAGCCACAATCATTTTGGATGTGGATGTAAAATTTGATGAGAAAAGTCTCATCATGGAAGAGCCGGATAATGAAAAAATTAAAGCCATTTTTACCCAATTAGAGTTTAGAACTTTAGCAAAGCGAGTATTAGGAGAAGAAATTATCATTGGTCAATCTTCTGAAGGTCAGCTTGATTTATTCGGTGGACCGGCAATTGAAACTGCTGCCGTTGAAGCTGCAGGAACAGACGTGGTACGCACAATTGCTGATGTAAAGGCAGATTATCAAATTGTTGTCAGCAAAGAGAAACGACAAGAATTATTGTCAATTCTTTTGAAACAAAAGTCAGTTTGTTTTGATACCGAAACAACGGGCATTGATGCCATAGATGCCGAACTAGTTGGGATTGCTTTTTCATTTCAAAAAGAAACAGGCTTTTATGTAGTCGTGAAGCCAGAAGAAAGAGAGGAAGTTGTGCAAGATTTTAAAGCTTTCTTTGAAAACGAATCCATTGAGAAAATTGCACATAACGTTAAGTATGATTTAAAGATAGTTGAGAAGTATGGAGTTGAAGTCAAAGGTCCATTATTCGATACCATGATTGCCCACTATTTGATTACACCAGAAGGCAAACACGGCATGGATCATCTGGCAGAGCTTTACTTAAATTACCGACCAATTTCAATTGAAACACTCATTGGTAAAAAGGGCAAAAATCAAGGTACCATGCTAGATGTTGACCCTAATCAAGTTGTGGATTACGCCTGTGAAGATGCTGATATTACTTTTCAACTCAAAGAAATATTTGAGCCTGAAATCAAAAAAGATCACCTAGAAAATCTGTTCTATAACATGGAGATGCCACTAGTAAGAGTGTTAAAAGACATGGAAATGAACGGGATTAATTTGGATGTTCCGGCCTTAGAAAAATTCTCGGCAGAATTGGAAATTGATATCAACAAGCTTGAAAAAGACATTAAAGATTTGGCCGGAGTACAAGATTTTAACTTAGACTCACCAAAGCAATTGGGAGAAATTCTATTTGATCACATGCAAATAGATCCTAAAGCTAAAAAGACAAAAACTGGTCAATACAAAACTTCAGAAGACGTATTAGCGAAGTTAGAATCTAAACATGAGATCATTCCATTGATTTTGAATTACCGATCATTAAGAAAACTGAAAAGCACCTATGTAGATACCCTACCTCAAATGGTGAATAAAGGAACGCAGCGAGTTCATACGAGCTATATGCAAACCGTGGCTGCAACAGGACGATTGGCTTCTAACAATCCAAATCTTCAAAATATCCCTATTCGAACAGAAAAAGGTAGAGAGATCAGAAAGGCCTTTATTTCTGCTGATGACAAAACAGACTTGCTAGCAGCCGATTATTCACAGATTGAATTGAGAATTATTGCTGCTTTAAGTGGCGATAACAATATGATTGAGGCCTTTAAAAACGGATATGATATTCACGCGGCCACAGCAGCAAAAGTTTTCGGCGTAGAGAAAATAGAGGATGTTACCAGAGAACAGAGATCATCAGCTAAAGCAGTTAACTTCGGAATTATCTACGGTCAATCGGCTTTTGGATTATCGCAAAACCTTGGTATATCGAGAAAAGAAGCCAAAGCATTAATAGATAGTTATTGGGAACAGTATCCGAACATTAAAAAATACATGGCCGATTCAGTTGAATTTGCCAGAGAACACGGATATGTAGAGACGATTATGAAAAGACGGAGGTATTTAAAAGACATTCAATCTGCCAATGCAATTGTAAGAGGATTTGCAGAACGAAATGCGGTTAACGCTCCAATTCAAGGTTCAGCAGCTGATGTTATTAAATTAGCCATGATTAAAATCCATGAAGACATGAATAAACAGCAAGTACAATCAAAAATGTTGCTACAGGTGCATGATGAATTGGTTTTTGATGTAGTTGAAAATGAAAAAGAACTCATGGAAAAATTGGTGAAAGAAGGCATGGAATCTGCAGTATCTATTGCCGTACCACTTGATGTTGATTACAAATTTGCAGACAATTGGCTAGCGGCTCATTAAACAATCAGCATATTTCTGAACCTTAAACGTCTTATGCTGTTCGATACTTTATAGCTTTGAAGCCATGAGATTTTTTCTATTATTCATTACGTTCATCATAATTGGAGGATTACTGGAATGGTATGTCTATTCTGCCTTGAGTTCAAGA
>JAUHXX010000229.1 GCA_030426825.1 Bacteroidia bacterium
CCAACCACATTAGGCACTTTCGTATGGTCGATATTTCTTTGCTGAAGAGAAACTTTGTCTTCAGTATTAATGGCCACCAAATACTCCGAGCCCTGTGAATTATCAGAATATTTCACCTTCATTCTTTCCAATGCTTTTTGGGTATCTATTGTATTCCCGAATTTCACCAATGGAGATGTTGCTACAATCGGTTGATCTTGAAGGTCCTCATGGTATTCAAGAGAAGTTGAGAATACTTTATCCGCAATTGCTGTGAACACAGTTCCAGATACCTGAGCCCCATAAATTTGTTTTGTTGGTCCGGCTATCGTAACAATGCAAGAATATTTAGGATCATCAGCTGGAAAGTACCCTACAAAAGAGGCTTGGTAATCATCACCATAGCCCATATTGGAATTCACGATTTTAGCTGTCCCTGTTTTACCAGCAATTGAGAAGTTTGAAGATTGTAATGCTTTTCCTGTCCCTCTTTCTACAACTCCTTCTAAGCAGATTTTTAACTTTTCTATCGTCTCTTCAGAGCAAATTCTTTCGTTCAATATAATTGGCTCAAAGCGCTTAATTGTTTTATCATCTTGGCGGATTTCTTCAACAAACTGAGGCTTCACAAGGGTACCGTTATTAGCCACTGCATTATAAAAAGCCAAAATCTGAATAGGAGTCAATTCTACCTCATAACCTATAGCCATTTGTGGAAGCGTAATTCCAGACCAACCATCCTCACCTCTATTCTTCAACACTGGAAAAGGCTCTCCAGCGATATCTAAACCAAGGGTATCTCCTAAACCAAAAGATTTTAAACGATCCACATATTGTTGCGCATCTTCAAAATAAGCATCATTAACAATTTTTGAAAAGACATTTGAAGAGACCTCAAAGGCCCGCTGAACGGTTATCTTCCCATAACCCTCTTCATGCGAATCCTTGGTCACATGATCATAGAAGTAATACTTTCCATAAGCACCCACCTCATCCGTAATATCGACTTTACCATCTTCTAAAAGCGCCATTAAAGAAGCCAACTTAAAGGTTGATCCTGGATCCGTTTTAGTACCCACGGCATGATTGTAGGTTTCGTAATAATTACCCGATTCTTTATCCCTAGTTAAATTGGCAATTGCCTTGATGTAACCAGTCTCCACCTCCATCAACACTACAGAACCATGCACCGCATTTTGGGCCTTCAACTGTTTTTTTAACTCATTTTCAGCCACCTCTTGTGTGTTGACATTAATTGATGTAATCACATCAGAACCAGGAACCGGATCTTTTAAACAATCTACTCCTACAGGTTTCCAACTTCCATTAACCCATTGCTTATTTTGTAATCCAAACTCTCCGGTCAAATAATTATCAAATGACCCTTCTAAACCTACCGGTCTTGCACCCTCTCTTTTATAACCCAAAGTTCTTTTAGCCAACAAGCCATTTGGCATTTGCCGCTCAAAATGCTGCTCAACAATAAACCCTCCTTTATACTTTGACTCTCTAAGAATTGGAAACTCTTGCAACTCTTGTAAAATCGTATACTTCACATTGTTTTTCAACAACAAATATTGACTAGAATCTGCACGGCCTTTTCTCAAATAAGCCTCCCAATCAACTCGTGATTTATGATCGAAAACGGTTGCCAGTTTAATCGCTAGTGAATCGACTTCTTCAAAGAGTTTATCTTTAATCACCGTCATGTCCATGTGCAAATTGTACAATGGAATTGACGTCACTAAATCAGACCCATCTTCAGCCAAAATTCGTCCACGCATTGGCGGTACAGAATCCACTTTTGTTGGCATCACCATTGTAGAATCAGCAGACATTGGAGCAGTTTGCACCACATCACCGTACTGAATATTAACTACACGCACAACAATTGTAAGCATTACCAATGCCACAACCACATACATTACGTACGACTTAATTAATATTTGTTTTTTATCATCCATCAATCAAAAACATATTTTTTGACTGTTATTTTTTTTGGTGTCACCCTATTCTCTTTCGGCCCGTTAGCCGGTAATTTTGCCTCAATATGTTCTCTACCTTTTTTCGTGTTATACTCACTGTTTAGCGTAAAAAACTCTGACTCTAACTCACCCAATTCTTCCCTCAATGTCACTTCATGTTTAATTACAGTCTCTACATAATACCCCCACCCAATCATCACAACAATCAGGAATCCGAGAAAGAATGTGAAGGGTAGATGATTCACAAACCAATCTTTAGAGAGGAATTCACCATTCATTATCTGAACTACCATCCTACCACCGCTTTTAGAAGAAGACTTTTTAGTAGCGCGTTTCTTTTTTTTCGCTTGCTTTTCTTCTTCTGCAGCCTTCAGCTTTTCAGACTCTTCTTTATTTAAAAACTTGTTTCCACTCATACCTTCACCGCCACTCGTAATTTTGCACTTCTTGCCCTTGGATTCCTTTCAATCTCTTCGATTGACGGAACAATTGGCTTTTTTGTCACTGCCTTAAACGGCGTGTGCGCCACCCCAAAAACATCTTTTTCAGCTTGACCATCAAACCTGCCTTCTCTAATGAAATTTTTCACTAATCTATCTTCGATTGAGTGGTAAGAAATAACCACCAATCGGCCACCTGGCTTTATCACTTTTGCCGACTGCTCTAACATATCCATCAACGCGGACATCTCGTCATTCACCTCTATTCTGATTGCCTGAAACACCTGAGCCAAGAACTGATTCTTCTTTTTAGGAGGAACCATATTCTCTAAAATTTTAACCAGTTGATGTGTTGTAGAAATCTTACTATTTCTTCGTTCGCGCGAAATAGTAAAAACAACTTTTTTCACATTTGGTAAATCAGCAAAAGAGTTGAACACGCGGAAAAGCTCTTTTTCTGGATAATCATTCACCACTTTAAAAGCCGTCAAATTAGCCTCTTGATTCATCCTCATATCTAGCTCGCCATCTTCACGAATTGAGAAACCTCTCTCGCCCACATCAAACTGATGTGACGAAACACCTAAATCCGCTAGGAGTGCATCTACCTGAAGTAAATCATGATATTTTACGAAGTTGTATAGGAACCTGAAATTAGAATCAATGAACACCAAACGATCATCCTCAACGATATTCTCCAACGCATCAGCATCTTGATCAAAGGCCGCTAAAACACCTTGCTCACCCAATCGATTTAAAATCTCTTTTGAATGACCTCCTCCACCATAAGTGACATCAACTACAACACTATCCGATTGAATTTCAAGAGCAGAAATTGACTCTTCAAACAACACAGGTATATGATAAACGCTATTCTCCTCCATTTTCATTGTCAATTTCTCCCATCACATCATCTGCTAGATCAGAGAAATCAACAATGTTTTCGTCCATCATAGCTAGATATTCGGATCTATCCCAAATTTCAATTCTATCATTATAAGCGGTTAACATCACCTCCTTCTTCAAACCAATTCTCTCCATCAGTGCGGTTGGAATCAAAATTCTCCCAGCCTTATCAAGCGTCAATTGCTTAGCACCTTGATGAAATAACCTGTAGAACATTCTGTTTTTTGGCTTGAATAAATTCAGCTTCGAAATTTTTGCCGACACCTTATCCCATTCATTCATTGGATAAAGGGTGAGGCAATTCTCAAAACCTTTGTTCACCATAAAAACCTCATTCGCAGCCGGATCCAATTGCTTACGTAGACCTGAAGGGAATAAAAACCTCCCTTTGGCGTCTAGCTTGCATTCGTATTCTCCGACTAATCCTGACATGTTCTGTTTAATTGGTTAAAATTAATTATTCCATTCCCACAAATTACCACTTACTAACCCATTGTTAATAACTTCCGATAGGTTATTCTATACAAATAACAAATCGGGTCGCTAAAGTTACAGTATTATTAGGGATTAAACAAATAATATTGAAGTGGGAAAAAGTGGTATAAAATTTTTCTATTGTGGAAAAGTTATCTTTTCTTCTTAGAAATTGTTGATAAGTTGGAAATGGCTTTTTTTTTCGATTTTCGATTTTCGATTTTCGATTTTCGATTTTCGATTAAATGAATAGCAACAAAAAAAGCAACCCGTTTGGATTGCTTAGTGCTTAAGTTTCAAAAATTTTATTGGATAATGATGGAGGCGGTATCAGTCATAAAGACCCCGAAGTAGCCTAGGGCATCCCCTTGAATATTACTGACCGGATTACCGGGAGCTGGGGCAAATGAACTATTGTCAGCCTCATTTGACAGACCATAAAAGTAATCGTAAACGTACTCGTCCATTTCTAACATCTCTATAAAAACAGTATCGGATAACTGTGCAGATGTTCCAAAAAATTGAGCCGCATAATACTGACCATTGATGAACTGGTCATCCCCTAAATAATAGATCTCTGTCTCTTCGCCATTCACCCAGATCCTCAATCGGTATTGATTTGCTTCTTGCCCGTTATCAACCGAATGGTAATAAGGCAAATAAAACTCATTACCAGCAAAGGACTCAAAAGTATAGGTTATTGAATCAATAGATGGCAAAGATCGACTGGTAGAAATTGCCGTCAGTTCTTGTCCTTCAATAGTCACCTTTAAACTGTAAGAAGAATGCTCTAAAGCCGCAAAAGATGGAAGGATATATTTTCCTTTTTCTTCTGGATCTTCAACAAATTGAAATTCTGATCCGTTATCTTCAGTGATTATCACACTCGCATTGGAAAGCCTTTCAAATCCGCCATCATCATAAACCGTTCCTGATTTGGACAATTTTACATAGCTCTCTCCAGGATAATTCTTTAGAACCCCTTCAACAACTACCTTACTATCGGCATCATTAACAGGTATATCAATCACCTTTTCACATGAAGTAAAAACAACTAAACACAATGTCGCTATTTTCACCAATCTAATCATTAGGGAAATACGAGCGTTAATACATCTGTAGTAAAAGCACCAAAATAACCTATTGCATTACCCTCAATATTTGATACTGGGTTCGCAGGAGTTGGTGCAAAACCGCCCCCATCAGAATTTGCAGCTAAAGACAAGTAAAAAGTATATGCTCCTTCGTTCATTGAAAGTAAAACGGCGTCTAACGTATCCCCTGACTCAAATGAGTCTGCAAAAAATGGTTGTCTGAAACTGTTTCCATTGAATAAGGCATCATCCGTAATATAATCAGTTCCAGAAGGTTCACCATTCTTAATAGGAATGGCTTGGTAATAATTCGTCTCTGAAGCAACATCCGTAAAACTATAAAAGGTGAAATAATTCGTATCGCCCGGTTCTTGGAAAAAACCATCAGTTTGAATTTGATAATCCAAAGAATCTAATGCAGGGGTAGAATTAGTTTCCGCCACTGAAGTATAAGTCTCACCGTCATTTACTATAGTTAAACTATAAACTCGGTTTGGCATCACAATAAATGTTGAATCTAAATAGGTTCCAGGATTAGTTGGATCTTCAGAAAATGTATGCGTTTGTCCTAAATCATCCACCACTGTAACACTTGCGTTTGAAATTTTCTCAAATCCCGAATCATCATAAACAGATCCCGTTTTAGAAATCTTTACAGAGCTTTCATAGGGTATGTCATATAGGGTAGCTTCAACGACCACTCTTCTATCTGCCTCGTTTAAAGGTATATCAATTACTTTTTCACATGAAAATGAGAAAAGGGCTACCGCGAAGAATATAAATGCTTTTCTCATTTTTTAAAATTTAAAGTTATAAGTAACTGAAGGGATTATTTTGAAAAGCGCTAACTGAACAGCCTCTGTTTCGCCTGTCTCTTCATTCTCTCTAAAATTGATCGAGTAGGCATTTTCACGCGCATAAGCATTATATACTGAGAAATTCCAACTTGATAGCCACTTCTTCGGGATTTGTTTCATCTCACCAGTATCTGGATCTTTTATCTCTTTATAATCTTTATGTTTCAACGTGCAGCCTAAATCTAACCTGTGATAGTCTGGCATTCTATAACCATTTCGTTCAGTGTAATAGTTCACCACTTGACCATCAATTTCGTATTTCCCTGATGGGAATGTTACGGCGTTTCCTGTATAATATACCCAACTCGCAGAGAAGGTTAATTGCTTATTCAAGTTATAAATTGCTACAATGGAAACATCATGCGTTCTATCTTGCTTTGCTGGATACCAATTGTTATTGTTTAGCTCTGTGAACTTCTTTTCTGTTTTTGAAAGTGTGTAGCTAATCCAACCTGTAAATTTACCTCTACGCTTTTTAATTAGAAACTCTGCTCCATAGGCCCTACCTATCCCGAATAACAACTCTCCT